>NZ_DBGS01000043.1:3781-18193 GCF_002295455.1 Thalassospira sp. UBA848
CCACCCCCGGTATTCAGATTGACCAGAATTTCAGGCAGATCCACGAAACCGACATTTTCCGGCACCCCCGGGGCTTCTTCAATGGAGTCTTCAGTGATGACCTCTTCGGTCTGCTCGCCACCGCCACCGGTCAGCATGTCGATCACTGGCTGAAGCAGACCTGTGAAATACGCCGCCGCAGCACCGCCCAACAAAAGCAGCACAAGCAAAACGACCACAATCAGCATTTTCTTGCTGCGGCCGCCGCCACCTTCGTCCATTTCAATTTCGTCGACGTCGTCACCCATCGCTTCGCAAATTCCTGCGTTTGAAGTTCTGTCTTCCTGATCCAGCAAACACTGTGCCGGATTAAAAGCCATAACGCTATCACGTTAAAAATCTGTTGCGTTTCCGTCCACTGACGATTTGAGACAGGCGGAAATTTTTGCATCTCTGCGCCATATGTATCAGGCGCGCGATAAAAACAATGCACGCCCCCCGTCCGCACCGGAAGAAATTGCCGATGGTCACGTCACGCATCCCGATCACGGCAATCCTTTTCCTGAAACCCAAAAATTTTCCGGCAGTTTCTGCCAACAGGCCGATAAAAACGCCCGGCAACAAATGCCGAACTTACATTTAACTACATAAAATCAACAGCTTAACAAAACTGGCACACAGATCGCATTCCTGATGGTCAAGCTACAGTCCTGAAAGGGAAATTTCGACCATGGAAAACGTTTCATACATTGCACTGTCCCGTCAAAAGACGCTGCGCAGCATGATGTCCAACCTGTCGCAGAACATGGCAAACATGAATACGACCGGTTACAAAGAACAGCGCATGATGTTCACCGACTGGATCGCGAAGAACAAGGATGCGCCGTTCCGTGGCGAACGCGAGATTTCGCTGGTTCAGGATATCTCCCAGTATCGCAACACTACAGTAGGCACGATCGAACATACCGACCGCCCCCTGGATGTCGCGCTTAGCCAGCCAGACATGTTCTTTGCCGTCGAAACCCCGACCGGTGTTCAATATACCCGCTCGGGCAACTTTTCGCTGGATCCGGGCGGGCAGCTGATTACCAATGACGGTTTCCCGGTGCTCAGCGATGCAGGCCAGCCCATGTTCTTCAACGAAGCGGACGGCCAGATCGAAATCAAGGGTGACGGAACCATCGCCACCGACATCGGTCAGATCGGCAAACTTCAGGTCGTGACCGTCGACAACGTCCAGGAAATGACCGTTACCGGCAACACGCTGTATCAGGCGCCGGAAGGCGAGGACAATCAGGATCTGGTCGAACTGGTCGAGAACCCGGGCATCGTGCAGGGCGCACTTGAAAAATCCAACGTCAATCCGATCGGTGCAATGACCCAGATGATTGATGTTCTTCGCACGTATCAATCCGTTACCCGTTCTCTCGAAAGCGAGAACGAGCGTATGCGCAACATGATCAACAAGCTCGGAGATGTTCGCGCCTAATCGGCAGCGATCCCGATAACACGGAAATTTAGCGCAAAATCAGCGCAATCGAAGGAGAAGACAGATGCGGTCACTTGATATCGGCGCTTTGGGGATGCAGGCACAGTCCACCAACGTGGACGTCACCTCGCACAACATCGCCAACATGACCACGACGGGCTACAAACGCCAGCGCGCAGAGTTTCAGGATCTGCTCTATCAGGATTTGCGCCGTGCAGGTTCCCCGTCCTCGGACACCGGCACCATTGTCCCGACCGGTGTTCAGGTCGGCCTTGGTGTGAAGACCGCCGCAATCGGTCGTTACATGGGTCAGGGGTCGCTGACCATGACCGAAAACGAACTTGATATTGCCATTCAGGGCCGCGGGTATCTTCAGATTGACCTGCCAAGTGGTGAAACCGCCTATAGCCGTGATGGTACCCTTAAACTGGATGCTGACGGTGCCCTTGTGACCAAGGATGGCTTCGCGGTTCAGCCGGGTATCACCATTCCGGACAATGCCCGCTCTGTCACCATCAACTCCAACGGTGAAGTTTTTGCCGAGATTGATGGCCAGGTCGCACTTCAAAACCTTGGCCAGATTCAGCTTGCAACCTTTATCAACCCACCCGGCCTGAATGCCCTTGGCGATAACCTGTTCCTTGAAACCGAGGCATCGGGTGCCGCAAGTGTGGGCTCCCCCGGGGATGTTGGTTTTGGCACGGTTCAGCAGGGCTATCTTGAATCTTCAAACGTCAACGTCGTTCAGGAAATTACCAACCTGATCAAGGCGCAGCGTGCCTACGAGATGAACTCCAAATCAATCTCGACCACCGACGAAATGATGAGCGCGGTCAGCAACCTGCGCTAATATCGCCGCCTGAAACATGCTTTGGGTTTGCGCAAGTCGCCGTCGCATCACGCGCGCACTTGCGCAAACTGTCTTTACACGATGTATACCGTTCCGTGGTATTGTGGGTGGATGAAGATAAAGAACACACTCCTCGCTTTCGCGATCTTGTCGGCACTTGCGTCTCTGCCTCTTTTGTCAGAGGCCGCCTTCGCGCAATCGTCGCAAGGCAATGACCTGCGCAACATTCAACCAAACAGTTCTTCCATCTTCCTCAAACCCGATGCACTCGTCGAAGGGCAATATGTAACCCTTGGCGATCTGTTTTCGGGTGTCGATCCCCAGCAGCAAGACATTGCTGTCGCACATGCCCCGCAACCGGGCAGACAAACCATTCTGGACTATCGCTGGCTTTACGGCATTGCGCAGCGCCACGATATTGAATGGCGACCGCGCACGACCGCCGATCAGGTTCTGATCACCCGGGCCAGTCAGGTCATCACAATTGATGAAATCCGTGATGCGGTCGAAGTTGCCCTGGTGGATCACGGTATCGAGCGCCCGTTCACAGTCGACCTTTCGAGCGAGAATTTTCAAATTCACCTGCCGGTTGACGCGCGCAGCAATATTGATGTCAGTGCGCTTGAAATCAACTCGCGCACCCAACGGTTTGTTGCCAGTGTGACAACCGCTGCACAAACTTCCCAACAACGTACCTATCGGATCAGCGGCAAATATTACCCGCTGACAAATGTTCCGGTACTGGTCGAACCGGTATCACGTGGATCGGTTATTCGTGCCGATCAGGTCGAATACCGCGAATTTCGTTCAGAACGGGTTCCTGCCGGAGCCATTCGCGACATCAATGACGTTATTGGCAAAGAAGTCACACGGCCAAGCAACCCCAATGAACCCTTGATGTTCCGTGATTTGAGCAACCCTATCCTGGTGCGACGCGGGTCGCTTGTCATTATCCGACTGGTCACAGCCAATATGTCCCTGACCGCACGGGGCAAAGCGATGGAAAACGGATCGCTCGGCGACGTCATTCGTGTGGTGAACCAGTCAAGCAACAAGACCATTCAGGTCGAAGTCGTTGCTGAAAACGAAGTTCGCGCCCTGCCGGCAATGTCGCAGTAATTCACCCCGTCACATCCGGCAAATCCTCATCCAACCCGGCAAGCTTTTCCTCTTGGGTCGGCTGATAACTGGCACGGTACTTGCGTTACAGAATGCAGGAACCCAGGAGGAATTCATGCCCGGTAAAAATGCACAGATATCTTGGCGACGCATCGCCATTGTCGGCACCCTGATCGGTGCGACTGCACTGTTGTCAGGCTGCAACGCGATGAAACGACTTTCCGAAGTTGGTGAGCCGCCAAAATTGTCATCCATAGACAACCCAACCCAGTCCGAGGCCTATCGCCCGGTAAGCTTGCCGATGCCTGCCCCGCAGGTCGCAGAACGCAATCCAAACTCGCTGTGGCGTTCCGGCGCCCGATCCTTCTTCAAGGATCAGCGCGCCAATCAGGTTGGCGACATTCTGACCGTGGTTGTCGAAATGCAGGACAGTGCGGCACTTGCCAACACCACGGTGCGATCGCGCACCAACTCGGAAGACCTTGCGGTTCCGAACCTGTTCGGGCTTGAGGCCGAAATGACCAAGGTGCTGCCTGAAACGATTGATCCGACCAACATGCTGGATTTTGACAGCAACACGTCAAACCGGGGTGCTGGAACTCTTGATCGTAACGAAGCGATTGATTTGCGGGTTGCGGCCATTGTCATTCAGGTTCTGCCGAACGGCAACTATGTCATTCACGGTCGTCAGGAAATTCGTGTGAACAGCGAAATTCGCGAAGTTCAGATTGCCGGCGTCATTCGCGCTGCAGACATAAGTTCTGCCAACGAAGTCAACTATGACAAGATTGCCGAAGCCCGCATTTCATATGGTGGCCGCGGAACCATTTCCGATGTTCAGCAACCGCGTTATGGCAGCGAAGTTCTCGACATCATTCTGCCGTTCTAACATTTGAAAAGTCTTGTGGCTCAATCCCGTTTTCCGGGTTCCGGTTGACCATATGACGAAGCGTTCAAAGGTCACCTTCGGGTGGCCTTTTTTTTTGCGTCAAAGCGCCCCAAACAGGAAAAGCCCGGCCAAATAGGCCGGGCTTTTGATTTTGGTTATCCCTAACCAGGTATCTCCCACCATGTCATGTCGTTGCATGACCAGGATCGGCTAGGCCGGATCCTTCATTTTTTTTCCACCCGGCGCGATCAATCGTCGCGACGTGTGCGCTCCATCCGTTCGTGACGCTCCTGAGCTTCAATGCTCAGCGTAGCAATCGGACGAGCTTCAAGTCTTTTCAAGCTGATCGGCTCGTCGGTTTCTTCGCAGTAACCATATGATCCGTCTTCAATTCGACGCAAAGCAGCATCAATTTTTGAAATTAGCTTGCGCGCCCTGTCACGAGTACGAAGTTCAAGTGCCCGGTCTGTTTCAGCCGACGCACGGTCGGTGAGATCCGGTTCCTGAAGCCCGCCATCTTGCAGGTTCGCTAATGTTTCCGAAGATTCGTGCAGAAGCTCTGCCCGCCAGGTCAGAAGTTTCTGCCGGAAATATTCCCGCTGACGCGGGTTCATGAACTCTTCGTCCTCTGCAGGACGATAGTCAGGTGGTAAAGTGATAGTCATGTATGCCCTCTATACAGGACTCATCGATCGCGCGGCAATATAGATGGCACACGCCAACGGTGCAAGCCGATTGAACAAATAAATGTCAACCACCCCTCAATGGCGCAGAATTCTGCGATTTTTTAGTGGAAAATACCGCAAATCAAACAGCTAGATCAGACCTGAAACTTCCAGTTTCGCCAGCTCAACCCGTGCACGCAGATCAATCTCGTCAAGAACTGCGGAAAGTTCAGGATCGTCAATCGTTTCACGCTGCTGATCAAGCAACCCGACCAGTTGCTGCAGCCGAGCGGGGGACAGTTGCCCACTCAGAAGGCCATCACGCACGGCTTCCAGTTGCTCCAGCATGCTTTTGGCGCGCAACATGGCAGCCTTTTTGGGCGAATCCAGTGCATCACCACTTTGCTGAAGCGCAAGCAGCGCATCCAGCGCACTGACGGTCCCGGTGCTTCGAACGCCGCCCGCTCCGACGGCATCACCAGAAGAATCAAGCGAACGCATGGTATCAGCAAAACCGCTTCCGCCGGACGCACCGGATGCCTTCTTGCGCGAGGTAGGCCCCGCACCGGCAGCTTTGGAACCGTTTACCTTCATGATCCATTCCCGCTCAGTTGTTATAGGTGCGCTCAATAAACATATGCACTGCACATATTGGACGCGGGCATCATACCCGAAAGGTCAGATGGAACACCATCCGTGTGACCAACAATCGGGAGTCTCCCTCAATCGGGCCAGACGCGCAACGGGAAAAAAATGCCGGGTTGACGGGACAAGGGCAGCGGAACCACGGCAACTTGCCGGAAATTGCGCGGATTTCTGTGCCATTCCAGCTTCCTGAACGTCACAGCGGCACAAAGCCTCAGTTGGCACGGTTTTCGCAAATACGTTTGCAAACGCGGTTTACGATCAATCGCCTCATTTACCGGATGCCACGCATCCAACGTAAAAGCGGAAGTAAGAGTATGATCACAGGTCTTGGCAAAATAGCGCAAAAAGCGGCCGTTACGCTCACGCTGGGAATGCTTGCCCTGACGCAGCTTGGCCCTGCACATGCACAGTCGCGCATCAAAGATATCGCCGATTTTGAAGGCGTGCGTGACAACATGCTGGTTGGCTATGGCCTTGTGGTTGGCCTGAACGGCACCGGCGATGACCTTGGCGATGCAGAATTTACCCGTCAAAGCATGGTCGCGATGCTTGAGCGCCTTGGCATTAACGTCCGCGATCAAATCGAAGATCTGGAATCCGATAACATTGCTGCGGTCATGGCAACCGCAACCCTGCCACCATTTTCGCGTCAGGGGTCACGGATTGACGTGAATATCAGCGCGATTGGCACTGCCGAAAGCCTGCAGGGCGGCACGTTGCTGGTAACCCCGATGGTCGGCGCAGACGGCGAAGTCTACGCCGTTGCCCAGGGCAACCTTGCTGTTGGTGGTTTCTCGGCCGGCGGTAATGCAGAAACAATCGTCAAAGGCGTTCCGACCTCGGCACGAATTGCCAATGGCGGTATCGTCGAACGCGAAATCGACTTCAACCTGAATTCCATGCAGGACATGTCGGTTGTGTTGCGTAACCCTGATTTCACCACCGCACGCCGGATTTCAGAAGCAATTAATGCCTATCTGGGTGAAGTCGCGGCCCGCCCGAGCGATCCGGGGACGGTGCGCCTGAGCATCCCGGAACGCTACAACCAGAACATCGTCGCTCTTCTGACCGATGTCGAACAGCTTCGCGTCGAGCCGGATCAGATCGCACGTGTGGTGATTGACGAAAACACCGGCACGATTGTCATGGGGGAAAATGTCCGCATCAATCGTGTTGCAATTGCCCAGGGCAACCTGACGATCCGTGTTACGGAAACCCCGCAGGTATCGCAGCCCTCGCCTTTTGCACAGGCCGGCACAACCGAGGTTGTCGACCGCACCAACATCGAAGTCGATGAAGGCGAAGACAATCAGCTGGGTATCATGGATGGTGGCGTCAGCCTGCAGGAATTGGTCAACGGTCTCAACAGTCTTGGCGTTGGTCCGCGCGACATGATCACGATCCTTCAGGCAATCAAGACGTCTGGCGCGCTGCAGGCTGAAATCGAGGTGATGTAATGATGACCGACGGTACCGCAGCACTGATGGCGCAGGCACAGGCAAGCGCACAGTACGGCAAACACAACAATATCGCGGCCCGGATGAATTCACTCACCGATGGCCATATCAAAACCGAAGAACAGGCACGCAAGGCCGGCGAAGAATTTGAATCAATGTTTCTGGGGCAAATGCTGAGCCACATGTTCTCCGGGATTGAAACCAACGAAATGTTTGGCGGCGGGCATGGCGAAACGATGATGCGTTCCATGCTGGTTGACGAATACGCCAAAGAAATGACTCGCGCTGGTGGCATCGGAATTGCAGATGCCGTTACCCGCGAAATCCTCAAAGTCCAGGAGGGATGAAAATGACCACCGAAGAGCTGGTTACCGAACTTAAAAGCGTCACTTATGACCTTATGTCCCTGCTGGAACGTGAGTCGAGCGAACTTCGCAGTCTTACATCAGCCGAATATGAGCAATTCCTGTCGGAAAAATCTGCCCTGTCGATGCAGTACGAGCAACTTGTCGTAAAACTGCGCAGCCGTGGCGAAGAGCTTCGCGCTCTGTCCGAAGAGGAACGTGAAGAACTGCGCGAACTGCAGGCCGAGTTCCAGGAAACCGCAAGACGCAACATGTCCACCCTTATGGCGGCCAAGGAAACCAACGAACGTGTGGTTCAGGCCATCGTGCGCGCGGTTAATGAAAAGTCCAAGGAAGAATGCACCACCTATAACCGCGCGGCGAAAACCAGCAAGGCATCGCTTGGCGGTTATGGTCGCACGATCAACAAATCCGGTGGCGCCTATAGCGTCAACGAAACGCTTTAAGGGTAAAGGCAAGTATCATGTCACTTACTCAGGCACTCAATACTGCGATCTCCGGCCTTAACACGGCACAGGCCCGTATTGCGATCACGTCATCGAACATTTCGAACGTGAACACAGAGGGCTATTCCAAAAAGATCGCCGGTCAGGAAACCCTGACGCTGGACGGTATCGGTGCCGGTTCTCAGGTTGCCGACATCTATCGCAACGTCAATGAGGGCCTGGTACGTGAAATGCGCGGCGAACTGGGTAAAGCTGGCCGCGAAGAAGCCCGTTACGAGTTCTTCCAGCGTATTCAGACGCTGTTTGGTACGACCCAATCTGATGCTGCGATCAGTCAGCGCATCAATGATCTGGCCGATGCATTCGAACAGCTTGGTGTGACGCCGGATCAGAATTCGCCACGCATCGAAGCCATCGAAAGTGCGATCCAGGTCATGGAATCTTTCGAGAAGCTCTCAAGCCAGCTTCAGGATCTGCGTGATGACATTGACGACCAGATCACAGACGAAGTGAATACTGCCAACACGCTGCTCACACAGATCTCGGAACTTAACAGTGGCATCATCCGTCTGAATAACCTTGAGCAACCGACCACGGAGCTCGAGGATCAGCGCGACCAGAAACTGAACGAACTTTCGAAGATCATCGACATCACCACGTTTAGCCGCAGTGACGGTTCGATTGTCGTTTACTCGGCGGCAGGTGCGAACACGCTTTTGGACCGCACACCGAATTCGCTGAGCTTCACCCAGACTGCCGGCTTTGAACCGGGCACAGGTGGTTCGGGCGTCTCGCTTGACGGTGAAGACATCACCGATACATTGCGTACGGGCACGCTCAAGGGCTTGTTTGAGATGCGTGATTCCGAAATTCCGGCACTGAATGACCAGATCAACGAGCTGGCTGGCGAACTGCGCGATGCCATCAATGAGGAACACAACAAGGGTACCTCATTCCCGCCACCAGCCAACCTTTCAGGTACACGTACAGTCGCTGGCAGCGACCCGCTGACTGCAACCGGTGCATTTCGCGTAGCCGCTCTTGATCAGAATGGCGACCTTGTTGCAACCGACAGCTGGGCCGATATCGAACTGCCAACCACCCCGGCGACCGTTCAGGGTATTGTTGACGCAATTAACGCATCGGATGCGAGTTCTTATCTGACCGCATCTCTGGTTGATGACCGGCTCGTAATCGAAGGCCAGGACGGTAACCGTGTGGCCATCAACGAACTCGACAGCCAGATCACGCTAAGCGACGGCCGCCAGCAGGGCGCATCGCACTATTTTGGTCTGAATGATTTCATCGCGACCACCAAACGGTCCGACACGATGACCTCTGCGCCGCAAAGCAGCTCAACCGATGCACTGGGCGTTACGGCGAGCTCCTTTACCATCAGCGCGGGCACCGGGGTGCTGGCCGGGGCCGGCATTACTGTCAACTATACCGCGACTGATTCACTTGAAGACGTGCGCGATAGCATTCGTACAGCACTTCAGGGTGCAGGCATGACTGCTGCTGCGTCTGAAGAAGCAGCGTTCATTGTTGAAGACGGCAACCGCTATCGTCTGGTCGTTGAATATAACGCAAACCTGACGATCAATGATTCGGGGACGATGTCCTCGAAGATCGGCTTTACCGAGGATCGCCCGTCCCTGTCGGGTAACATGAACGTTGCCGCCGCGATCCAGAATGACCCATCCAGGATCGTGCGTGGGCAGCTCAACGCAGATACCTACAATACGTCAACAGCAGTCATTGATCCTGACGCTGCCATTAACGGCCTGGGGCCGACCACGCCCCCACCGCTGAATTACACCCTGACCGTGAGTGGCAATTTCACGGATGTTAACATCAATTATGACACCAACACTTCGCTGCAGGATATCGCGGACGCGATCAACAACAGTGCAACCATGACCGACAACAACATCACTGCCGAAGTCAAGTTCGACAGTCAGCTTGGCGGCTACAAACTGCACGTGATCGATGCCGATGGCGACCCCTTCTATTTCAGTGATGACGGGCTTCCCAATGCGGATGCACTGACGACCATTCTTGGCCTCGGGATCAATTTCGGGGTGCATGAGGGCGACAACAGTGCCGCCAATTCGATCAGTAATGCCTTTGAACGCTCGGACATTGATTTCGAAGCAACTGATGGCCTGTCAGGTGAACGCACGTCCTTGACCGATTATGCCGCCGGCATCGTTGCAACCGCTGCAACAAAGACCCGCGTTGCCGAGAGCTCTTTTGACTTCCAGAACAATCTGGTCGTTGACCTCAGCACGCGCATTCAGAACGAAGCTGGTGTCAACCTGGATGAAGAAATGTCTGATCTGGTTGTTTTTCAGCGCGCCTACACCGCAACCGCACGGGTAATTTCCACGGTTGATGAAATGTTTGATGCATTGCTCAATGCAGTTTAAACTGCAAGCTTGTAAAGTGAGGCTGTCATGGTAACGCGTGTCGCTACATATACGAACCACACATTGCTTTCGGACCTTGCACTCCGGAACGCAGCGCGTGTAACCGACCTTCAAAATCAGGCGTCGAGTGGCTATAAGTCGCGCAATTACGCCGGGATAGCAGATAGTACGCAACGCCTGCTCAATCTTGAAGGCGAATATACCCGCACGGAACAGTACCTGCGCAATACAACGCAGGGGAAATTGCGCCTGCAAAGCATGGAAACAGCTGTCGATAGCATGCTGACCATCGCGACCCAGATGAAGACATTGATGATTCAGGCCAGCTCGGCGCAACAGGCTGACGATGTCAACATTCGCGAGGAAGCCAATCAGGCCCTTCAACAGATTGCCAATCTTCTCAATACCAACCTTGACGGACGCTACCTTTTTGCAGGTGGACGCTCTGAAGAACCTGCCGTCGATATTGAAAAGATCGGGGCGCCTGACAACTATATGAGCAAGCTTGATACCTCAGTTACCGCAGCCGCCACCCTTGCGTCGCTGGGCGTCACGGCCAATGGAACGATCCAGATCGTCAGCACCGACATTGATGGCAATAGCTCGACTTCAACAGTTGGCTATACCACTGGCGACACTATCAGTGACATCATGGACAGCATCAACAATGTCACGACCAACCGTGCAATGGCATCACTGCGAGGTCTCGGTGGTGAGGGAACACCCCTGCTGAACATTGAAAATGTCGGCAATGGCTCGATCACCATTACCGAAACCGGTACAGGTGATTTTCTTTCTAAGCTCGGCATGGAAAAAATCGGCAATCCACGTCCGGATGCCGATTATTATCTGGGCGACCACCAGATCATGGAACTGCGCGTTGATGAACAATACGACGTGTCCTATGGCATTCTGGCGGAAAATCCGGCTTTCCAGCAGCTGATACAGGGTCTTGGTATTGCCGCAAGCACTGAGAATCAGGACGCGCTCTCTACCGCCCTTGGCTTTATCAATGATGCCATCAATGATCTTCCCAACGTTCAGGGGCAAATCGGTCTCGATATTGCCAACGTCGAACGTTTTGAAGAACGCCATCAGGACTTTAAGGTTTTTGCGGCCCAGGCGATCAGCGACATTGAAACCGTCGATGTGCCGCTGACGCTTGCGGAATTGACCCAGTACGAAACAGCCTTGCAGGCCAGTTTTATTTCTATCTCGCGCGCCGCAGATTTATCTTTGGCTAACTATTTGCGTTGATTGTGATATAGATAGTATTGCGTCATTAACCGTTTTGTCAGAATGATACTATAGGTAGCATCAAAGACAGAACCTTTCGACCGTCGGAGAATTGCGGGAATGGAAACCGAGAACGTCGCCGAGAATGAAACACCAGAATCCGTTGTCGTGGAAACACGCTTCGGCGACATCGAGTTTAGCTGGGACAAGGGCATTTATATGCCAGTAGGTCTTCTCGGCTTTCCTGAACACCATGTCTTCGGACTGGCAAATATTCCCAACACATCCCTGGATCAGTTCAAGCTTTATCAAAGCCTGACAGATGCCAGCCTGTCTTTCATCGTCGCACCCTATAATATGGAAAGCGGCGTTTACGCAGACAAAGACTTGATGACCGCGCAGAAAAGCCTCGCCATCGACAGTGCGGACATGGCTATTCTGATGGTTGTCACTATTCGAAGCGCGCCTGGCGGCGAAGGCATCACGATGTCGACAAATCTGCGTGCGCCTATCCTTGTTGATACAGGCCGCCAAGTCGCCTGGCAGCATATATTGCCGAACGAAAAATACTCTGTGCAGCATGACCTGTAATTTTTGCCTAGCATACTGGCACGCGCATTGCTTTACTGTTCCACAAGGCAATGTCGCCGAAGGAATGAATGGCCTGAGCCATTCTTTCTTATCCGTGTAGGAGGAATAAAATGGCTCTTAATATTATTTCCAACTATGCAGCGAACGTCGCCCATCGAAACCTGACTGCTTCGGACACGATGGCGACGCGCTCGCTTGCAAAACTCTCGTCTGGTACCCGCGTTGTTTCGGCACGTGACGATGCTGCATCCATGGCCATCGGTGCACGTCTGAACGCAACGACGGAATCTCTTAAAACCGCCACGGTAAACGTTAACCAGGCCAACTCGATGCTCCAGATCGCTGATGGCGGCATGGCAACCATCGACAACATCCTGGTGCGTATGAAAACGCTGGCTGTTCAGGCCTCGTCGGGTAACTTGTCCGACACTGAACGTGGATTCCTGAACGATGAATTCGTTCAGCTGCGCGACGAGATTGACCGCATTGCATCCTCTACCAACTTCAACGGCATTCAGTTGCTGGGTGATGGTGGCGATGTTGCACTCGAATTCGGTGATCTTGCCTCGGGTGCTGGCGGCGCTGCACTGGTCCCGGCGACCGGCTTTGACGCCTTTGCCATCACTGATAACAACTATTGGGCAACGGACACCGATACCGACCTTACCGATAACAATTTCTCGGTCGACATCAACGAGCTGGCCAGCGGCCAGATCATTATGACCGTCACCAGCACCATTGACGGTGCTACTGACCGGTCCCAGTCGATTGACGTTTCGGACTATGCATCTGGCGGCACCACGGCAATCAGTGCAGGTGAAAACGCAACCCTGAACTTTGATGAACTTGGCCTGTCCTTCACGGTCAACACCAACTTCTCAGCCACCGTAACCGAAGTTGGTGCAGGTACCGGCGGCAGCCAGGACTTCGGTAGTGATACCGCCTTTACTGCGGCAAACGTTGACACCACGAACAACACGGTCACCATGGCCGCTGATAATGGACAACAGCTACAGCAGAGCGTTGACTTCCAGGTTGGTGCAGGCAACACAGCCAATGACAGATTGGCAATTGAATTTACCGCAGTAGATTCAGAAACGCTTGGTTCTGGCTCGAACGGGACACAAGACTCAATTGCGGACCTGACAGCCAACGCCATTGATACAGCGGCGAACGCCCAGAACGCGGTCGAAGTTGTCAGCCGCGCCATTGACGATCTGCAGCGCGCACGCGCAAACATCGGTACCTATCAGAACCGACTGGACTTCGCAGGGCAAAACCTCGCATCCACTCAGGAGAATACCGAGTCTGCCCGCTCCACCCTGCTTGACCTTGATGTTGCGGCTGAAATGACCAACTTCACCTCCAAGCAGATCCTGGTTCAATCGGGTGTCGCAATGCTTGCACAGGCAAACCAGATGCCGCAGAACCTGCTGCGTCTGCTTCAAGGTTAAGCCCACAGGCGAACCGCGATACACAAAGTTACCCCACAACGGCGGCAATGTTTCATTGCCGCCGTTCGTTTTTTTGTGCGGCTTCTGCCTCTTCCTGAAGTATGCCGCCTGCAAACAATGATAACGCCCATGCCAGGAACATTATTTTTCAAGAGATGAGCAGCCTAAACCCTAGCTTGAACGCCCACTGAATCCGGGCATCGAACCAAGTCTATGCTCGGTAACTTTCTTGACGCCCCCTACAAAAGGAATACAAGAACAGACACGATCACCTGATATCCCATTGTTTTCCTTAAGTTAATTTTTCGTTTATTTTTTGCTAGACAGCAAAACCATACGTAGGTATACATTAATTCGTTGATAAATTTGTACTCGAATGATCAAGAAGATCGCTCCGCGTACAGTGCTGGCAATGTCGCCAGCTCCTGAATGGCACTAGACCATTCCAGCTATCCAAGTAGGAGAACCAAAATGGCTCTTAATATTATTTCCAACTATGCAGCCAACGTTGCTCACCGTAACCTGTCTGCTTCTGACGAAATGGCGACCCGTTCGCTGTCCAAACTTTCCTCTGGTACCCGTGTTGTTTCTGCACGTGATGATGCCGCCTCCATGGCCATCGGTGCGCGTTTGAACGCAACCACCCAGGCTCTCAAAACCGCAACCGTTAACGTTGGCCAGGCCAACTCAATGCTCCAGATCGCCGATGGCGGCATGGCAACCATTGATGATGTCCTAGTTCGTATGAAAACGCTGGCTGTTCAGGCATCGTCTGGCAACCTGTCCGGTACCGAG
>NZ_DBGS01000059.1:0-64297 GCF_002295455.1 Thalassospira sp. UBA848
GCGCGCAGTGCGGGGCTTGCTTCGATGCGTGCCCGGTTGGCTTCGATATCCTTGACCAGCGAGCGCGAGACCGGCACACCAAGGCGGGCATATTGTTCTGCCGCACTGATCAGGGATCCCCACTGCAAACGGCCATAGCGTGCGCTTAGCGCATACAGGCCGCGCGGGACCGCTGGAATGGTCGTGGGCGTCTGGTCGGAGCCAGTGCGTGTCCCCGGGCGCGGCCAGAAATCAAGAACTTCGACTTTTTGCGTCGCACGATCATGCACAACGCAAACACCGCCGCCACCGATTCCGGCAACCGAGGGTTTGGTCACGGTCATCGTCGCGTAAAGCGCAACAGCAGCATCAGCCGCCGTTCCACCGGCAGACAAAACATCACGCGCATTGCGAACTGCCCGTGGTTCATCGGCAACAACGCCGCCGAAATAGCCAGAGACTGCCCCTATTTGACCAATATTTTCTGTTTCATTAGCACTACATGCGGCAAGACCGGCAGCCATTGCGATTGCGACCGCGATCCGCCATGATGGCTTGCGCGTCGGCACGGCACCGACTTCAGTCGAACGAAAATATGGAACGCACATTTTGCTCAGACGCATTATTACTCTCACTGCCATTTTCCTTGTTGCCCTGCCTAGCACGGTTTTCGCACAGGGTCGTTCTTTTATCCGCGATACAGAGATCGAAGAAACCCTCCGGATGTATGCCACGCCCATTTTCAGGGCAGCTGGCCTCGATCCGAATGGCGTATCCATTTATATCGTTTCCGACAACAGCTTGAACGCATTTGTTGCCGGGGGCCAAAAGCTTTTTATCAATACTGGGCTGTTGTTAAAAGCAGAGACTCCCGAACAGGTTATCGGCGTTATCGCCCACGAGACGGGCCACATATCCGGTGGCCATCTTTCGCGCGTCCATGACCAGCTGCGCAATGCGTCGGCAATTTCGATCCTGTCGACAATCGCTGGTGTTGCAGCCGGTGTCGCGGCGGGTCGTTCCGACGTTGGAACGGCCGCAATTCTTGGCGGTCAGAATGTGGCAACCCGTAACTTTCTTGCCTATTCGCGAACGCAGGAAAGCAGTGCAGACCAAGCCGGCGTGAAATACTTGACCGAAGCCGGTATTTCATCGCGCGGGATGCTTGAATTCATGCAGACCCTTGAAGGTCAGGAATTGCTGAGCACATCCAGCCAGGACCCTTATCTGCGAAGCCACCCGCTTACGATTGAGCGTATTGATTTCCTTGAAAACTATGTATCGAACTCGTCGCTCAAGGAAGCCAAGGTCAGCCCGGAACTCTATGAACGCCATGCCCGCATGCGTGCCAAGCTGTTTGCCTTTACCAGTCACATTCAAAATACCATGCGCACCTATCCCGAAAGTGACAACAGCATTTCTGCGCGCTATGCCCGCGCGATTGCCTATTACCGGGATTCGCAACTTGATCCGGCACTGGAACTGATTGACGGCCTGATTGCCGAGGAACCGTCCAATGCCTATTTTGAAGAGCTGAAAGGCCAGATTCTTCTGGAATTCGGCCGCGCCCGCGAGGCCATTCCCCCGCTGCAAAAATCAGTAGAGCTATCGAACGGCGCGCCGTTGATCCGGCTCCTGCTGGCCCATGCGATGATTGAAACCGGCGATGAGGCATATCTTGCCCCTGCCAAGGAAAACCTGATCGGCGCCTTGTCGCGTGAGCGCGGCAACGCTTCTGCTTGGCGGTTCCGGGCAATCGTCGAAAACCGTTTGGGCAATGAAGGTGAAGCATCACTTTCGCAAGCAGAATACAGCCTTCTGACCGGTGACAGACAAGCAGCAAGCTATCACGCTGTTCAGGCAGACCGGAAACTTGATAAGGGCACCGCTGCCTGGTTACGTGCGCAAGATATTCTGCAGGCCACCAACCCTGAGGGCATCCCGGGCAAGGAAAAAGCCAATTGAGGACGCCTGACACCCTGCCCGCCAGTTTGCGCAACACCCAAACATTTCCCGGTGCGCGACGCCTTAAATCTTTGATGATGGTGCTGGGGCTGCTGGGATCTGTGGGGCTGGCTGGCTGTACCCTTCCGGGTGCGGGTGTGGATGTCAGTGGCGACCTGAAACTGCTCTATGCGCCATTTTCGCTAAGCAATCCACCACGATACTGGCAGGTTCAACAGCCTCAGGACAGCAACCCGGCACCCCTTGAATGGGAAGACAAGGACGGTCGCATCGCCCTTGCTGCCCGACCGGGACTTGGCGCATTCGAGATCGGCCGTCGGACCAATGTCATCGTTTTGGCCTCCCCGTTTTTGTCATTTGACTGGCAATTCAACAGTGCAGCCCAGGTGGGCGATGTTGAGCTTGTCCTTGGCTTCAGACGTCAGACGCAAGGAAGCTGGACTGAAAGCGACCTTGGATCGGGCAAACCGACGATGGATCAGGAAGTCCGAATTGCAGTTGGACAATATTCCGTGCGCTACGGCGAATGGCACCGCGAGTATTTTGATCTGTCGACATTGTATCGCCGTTATTGGCCAGATACGGCTGCCGATGAAGTTCGCCTTGTCTGGATCGGGCTTGTCTCAGGTCAGGAGCATGTCGCAAGCGAGAACAGTGTCACACATCTAACGCATATTTTACTTTCCCGTTAGCGACCAGATCACGTATCAACAACCATCAATTGCAATTCGGGTCAGGACCATAAAGTCACCGACTGACCAAAACAAAAGGACGCCCTATGAGTTCCCATTTCACAAAGCGTTTTATTGCAGGCACCGCACTGGGTTTCGGCATGCTGTTTGGTTCCCACGCGGCACTGGCGCAAGATGCGCTTAGCACCGAACAGAAGATCGAGATCGAAGGCGTTATCGAACAGTATCTGCTTGAGAACCCGGACGTTCTTTTGCGCGCTATTCAAAACGTGCAGACATGGCAGGCCAGCGAACAGGCCCGCCAGCAAGCAGAAGCCATCACGCCGGTCTGGGATGCACTGGTTGCGGACAGTTCCGTTCCCTCTGTCGGTCCGGTCGATGCCCCGGTAACCGTGATCGAATTCTTTGATTACCATTGTGGCTATTGCAAACGCGCCTTTGATGGTGTGAAGGAAATTGCCGAAAACAGTGATGGCAAGGTCCGCACCATCTTTGTCGAATTCCCGATCCTGCGCGAAGAAAGCGGTCTTGCGGCACGTGCAGCACTGGCTGCTGCCAAGCAGGGCAAATACATGGAAACACACGAAGCCTTCATGACCAGCCGCGGCCTTCTTGATCAGGCCCGCATCAATGAACTGGCGGCTAGCGTCGGTGTTGATGTTGACCAGATGCTTGAAGATATGAAAGCCCCCGAAATCACCGGCATGATCGCGCAATACGCGGCCATGGCCCGAGCCGTCGGCATTTCAGGAACACCTGCCTTCCTGATCAATGGCACGATGGTTTCCGGTGCTGACATGGATCGCGTCAACGCACTGGTCGATGCCGGATTGAAGGAAGCATCCTGATCAGGGATCGCTACTGAAATACAAACTGCCTACTTTTGCAGTTTGGTCGTTTCGAAGTTTTACCAAAAACACAAAGGGCCGTTTCAATATCGAAACGGCCCTTTTGCATTAAGTGTTGCAGCGATCAAGTCGCCTGATAATCCCGGCTAGATAATTCCGGCCAGTGGCGAGGACGGATCGGCATATTTCTTTTTGGGCATGCGTCCGGCAAGGAAGGACTCACGCCCGGCAATGATGGCATGCTTCATTGCGCGCGCCATGCGGATCGGGTCTTTTGCCCCGGCGATGGCGGTATTCATCAAAACACCATCGCAGCCAAGCTCCATGGCAACCGCCGCATCCGAAGCAGTCCCGACCCCGGCATCAACCAGCACCGGCACATTGGCGTTTTCCTTGATCAACGCAATATTGACCGGATTGAGGATCCCCATGCCCGACCCGATCAGCGAGCCCAGCGGCATGATCGCACAACATCCCATGTCTTCGAGCATCTTGGCCTGAATGGGATCGTCGCTGCAGTAAACCATGACATCAAAGCCGTCCTTGATCAGGGCGTCGGCAGCTTTGAGCGTTTCGGGCATATTGGGATAAAGTGTGGCCTGATCGCCAAGCACCTCAAGCTTCACCAGATTCCAGCCGCCAGCTTCACGTGCAAGGCGCAGGGTGCGCACCGCATCGTCCGCGGTAAAGCAGCCAGCAGTGTTGGGCAGATAGGTGTATTTCTTCGGATCGACATAATCGACAAGCATCGGCTGATTTGGATCCGTCAGGTTTACGCGGCGGACGGCAACCGTCACGATTTCAGCACCTGATGCTTCAATCGCAATTTTGGTTTCTTCGAAATCCTTGTATTTGCCCGTTCCGACCAGCAAACGCGAAGAGAATTTCTTGCCTGCAACGACAAAGCCGTCATCGTCGGCAGCCGCCAGTCCGGCCTCATGTGAACCGCCACCGATGAAGTGGACGATCTCAAACTTGTCACCGTCGGCAAGCGGGGTTTCGCCATAGGCAGTCTTGGGAACGATTTCCAGATTGCGCTCAACCGCGACCTTTGTCTGGGCGATTCCCAGTTCGCCAAGAAGTTCGGCAACGTTTTCGGCATTGTCGATGGTGCGGTCTTCGCCGTTAATCGTCAGACGCATCTTTTCGCTTCATCCCTTTGGTATCAAAATCTTCACAATTGCCGCGCAGTATGCGCAGCACGTCCGCCTTAGGCAAGCTGTCTTGCATGGCTTTTCGCCATTGAGTGTCAGGCCACCGGTCTTTTCCGGGCATATGCGACCGGAATAAAGCATTGAGGCCACACCGCAATGGCGACTGCAAAGTTGCGTCAGACTTTAGTCATGTTATAAACGCAACTCCAAATGTTGGGCATGCTGGTCGCTGTCGCTTCGCAGTTCAGACGCTGATTTGACAGTCGAAACAGGTTGCGGGCAGATATGCGACAGATGGTCCGAAGCAAGAATGGAAGTGAACGAGTTGACTGGTTTTAGACAAAACCGACAAGAAGACTCTGGCATTCTTGGTAATGCTAAGGCATATACGCACACATCGGTTGCGATCCTTGATGCTTTCGCCAAATCGACCACGGCGAAACTCGGGATTCATCTGTCCAACATTCAAAAGCGGAATGCATTCAGACACGACACTTACGTCTCGAAAGCTTTACACGGCATGATCTATGGCTTTGGCTCCCGGAGCAACAATGACGCCCTGGATGCCATGCGCGGATTGATCCACACACCATCATAAAGATATCGAAATGAGCAAGTTCAACATCGACAATGACGCCATTCGCCAGCTCGCAGAGCTGCTGGACGACACCAATCTGACCGAAATTGAAGTTGCCGCAGGTGACAACCGTATTCGCGTCGCCCGTCAGGGCACCATGGTTGCTGCTGCGCCGGCACACACGGCTGCGGCACCGGCTACTGCCGCACCGGCAGATGCAGGTGCGCATCCGGGCGCTGTCAAGTCGCCGATGGTCGGCGTTGTTTACTTCGCACCGGAACCGGGCGCTGCACCGTTCATCTCGGTCGGCTCCAGCGTAAGCGAAGGCCAGACCCTGATGCTGATCGAGGCTATGAAAACCTTCAACCCGATCCGCGCACCGAAATCGGGCAAGGTCACCCAGATTATCGCGACCGACGGCCACCCGGTCGAATATGACGAGCCGCTGGTCATTATTGAATAAGTCGGGGTATCAACCGCATGTTCGACAAAATCCTGATTGCCAACCGTGGTGAGATCGCGCTGCGTATTCAGCGCGCCTGCCGCGAAATGGGCATCAAAACTGTCGCGGTGCATTCCACTGCTGATGCAGACGCCATGCATGTGCGTCTGGCCGACGAATCGGTTTGCATCGGCCCGGCAGCATCCAAAGACAGCTATCTGAATATTCCGGCCATTCTTTCGGCGGCTGAAATCACCGGGGCCGAGGCCATCCATCCGGGTTATGGCTTCCTTTCGGAAAGTGCTGATTTTGCTTCCATGGTCGAAGAGCACGGCTTTGCCTTCATCGGCCCGACGCCGGAACATATCCGCACCATGGGTGACAAGATCACGGCAAAACAAACTGCCGAAAAGCTTGGTATTCCATGCGTTCCCGGGTCTGATGGTGAAATCACCACCGTTGACGAAGCCCGCAAATGCGCCAAGGAGATCGGCTATCCGGTCCTGATCAAGGCTTCAGGCGGCGGCGGTGGTCGCGGCATGAAAGTCGTTGAGCGCGAAGAGGATCTTGCCGAGGCATTTTCCATGACCCGTAAGGAAGCATTGCAGAACTTTGGCAATGCCGCCGTTTACATGGAAAAGTATCTTGGCAAACCGCGCCACATCGAACTGCAGGTCATTGGTGACATGCATGGTAACGCCGTTCACCTGTTTGAACGCGATTGCTCCTTGCAGCGTCGTCACCAGAAAGTGCTTGAAGAGGCTCCGTCTCCGACCCTGACGCCGGAAGAACGCGAACGGATCGGCTCCACGGTTGCCAATGCCATGATTGGCATGGGGTATCGCAATGCCGGCACGATCGAGTTCCTTTATGAAAATGGCGAGTTCTATTTCATTGAAATGAACACCCGCCTTCAGGTGGAACACCCGGTCACCGAAATGATTTCCGGTGTTGACCTTGTACGTGAACAGATCCGGGTTGCGGCCGGTCTTGAACTGTCCTTCAAACAGGAAGACCTTGAAATTCATGGTCACGCCATTGAATGCCGCATCAATGCCGAAGACCCGCAGACCTTTGTTCCGTCACCGGGCAAGATCAAGGAATACCATGCGCCGGGCGGGCTGGGCGTACGTGTTGATAGCGGTATCTATACCGGCTATTCGATCCCGCCCTATTATGACAGCATGATCGCCAAACTGATTGTCCATGGCCGGGATCGTGAAGAATGCATGATGCGCCTGCGCCGTGCGCTGGCTGAATATGCGATTGGTGGTATCAAGACCACCATTCCGCTGCATCAAACCCTTCTTGCCAACCCGGACATCCAGAAAGGGGATTACGACATCCACTGGCTGGAAAAGTTCATGGGCATGAATAAAACCCTGTAATCAGTGTTTTGGCAGATTTCAAACGGGAACCTTCGGGTTCCCGTTTTTTTGTCTGATGTGCTCATCAAACTGTTAATCTGACTTCCCTATAATCCGGGATGGGTTCAGACTGGGCCGTGTGACGACCTTGTCGGAACCGGCCGGGTAACTCATATGTAAACAGACACCAGACACACAGGAACAGAGCAATTATCACTGCGATCATGTCAAACCAGCTGACCCCTGATCTTTTGATCCGAGCCTATTCCGTCGGCCTGTTCCCTATGGCCGAAAGCCACGACGATCCAACGCTTTACTGGATTGATCCGGAATGGCGCGGCATCCTGCCGCTTGACGGGTTTCATGTCCCGCGCAGCCTGCGCAAGGCCGTGCGCAAGGGCACTTATAAAATCCATGTCGACCGTGCCTTCCCGGATGTAATTCGCGCCTGTGCAGAACCCACCGATACCCGCGACGACACATGGATCAACAGCAACATCCTTGATGCCTATTGCGCGCTTCACAAGATGGGCTGCGCCCATTCAATCGAAGCATGGAAAGACGGGGAACTGGTTGGTGGTTTGTATGGCGTTAGTCTGGGAAAGGCATTTTTTGGTGAAAGCATGTTTTCGCGTGCAACCAACGCCTCAAAGGTGGCATTGGTCCATCTGGTTGCGCTGATGCGCCAAGGTGGCTACAGCCTGCTTGATACGCAATTTGTAAATGATCACCTCAAGCAGTTCGGGGTCGAGGAAATCCCGCGCGAACGTTATCGCAACGAACTGGCAAAGGCCCTGACGGGACGCGCAAAACTTCCGTTTGAAGTTGACCCGGAAATCCTTGAAGAAACACTGACGGGCGACCATCGTTCGCTTGGTTCCACGCCCTGAATTCAAAACCCGAAGATACCCCCCACCAGAACGAGTCCACCAATGCAAATCCGCCCTGCTACCCAAGACGACATCCCTGCCGTTCTTGATATCGTCGCCCCGATCCTGCGCGCTGGCGACACCTATGCCATTGATACCGACATGACCGATGACGACGTGATCGCCTACTGGATGGGCAAGGACAAGGTTACGCTGGTGGCGGAAGAAGACGGCGCGGTCGTTGGCACCTATTACATCCGCCAGAACCAGGGCGGCGGTGGATCGCATGTTTGTAATTGCGGCTATATGACCGCACCGGCAGCAAGTGGGCGCGGCATTGCACGACGCATGTGTGAAGATTCGCTCCTGCGTGCCAAGGATTTGGGGTACCGTGCGATGCAGTTCAACTTCGTGATCGCCAGCAATGCTGCTGCTGTTCACCTGTGGCCGCAACTGGGCTTTGAGATTGTCGGTCGTCTGCCAGGTGCCTTCATGCACCCGACCCTGGGTGAAACCGACGCACTGGTAATGTATCGCAAGCTCTAGGCTGGAAAATTTCCGAAAAACAAAAAGGGCGGGAACCTTCTGGCCCCCGCCCTTTGATCATTTGAAAACCGTGTCTGTTCGGATCAGAACAGGAAGCGGACACGAAGCGTGCCTTCGATCCCAGAGAGTTCCTTGCGAACTCCCTCGCCCGGTTTGATTTCCTCGTCGACCTCGACCACCACATAACCAACGCCACCTTCGGAACGCAGGTACTGGCCGCTGATGTTGATGCCACGACGGGCAAACACATCGTTGATTTTCAGCAGCACACCCGGCACGTTGCGGTGAATGTGCATGAAGCGGGTATGGGTGCGATCCTTGACCGGCAGCGACACTTCCGGGAAGTTCACGGCACCAAGGGTCGAACCGTTATCGGAATAGGTGATCAGTTTGTCGGCTACCTCGATCCCGATATTTTCCTGTGCTTCCTGGGTAGAACCACCGATATGCGGGGTCAGGATGACGTTGCTCATGCCGCGCAGCGGGCTTTCGAACTGCTCGTCCTTGCCTGCGGGTTCAACCGGGAACACGTCAATCGCTGCACCTTCCAGATGACCGCTTTCAAGCGCAGCAGCCAGATCTTCGATCACGATGACATTGCCGCGTGCGGCATTGATCAAATGCGCACCTTTTTTCATCTTGGCGAGCTCAGCCGCCGTGATCATGTTCTTGGTCTGATCGTTGGCCGGAACGTGCAGGGAAACCACATCGGACTTCTCAAGCAGTTCATCCATCGAAGAACAGGAATTGGCATTCCCCATGGCCAGTTTGTTGACCACGTCAAAGTAAATCACGTTCATGCCAAGCGATTCCGCAAGCACCGAAAGCTGCGAACCGATGTGGCCATAGCCGATAATACCCAAAGTCTTGCCGCGCGCCTCGTATGAGCCATGGGCATTTTTCAGCCAGTCGCCTTCATGGGCGGCAGCGTTACGCTTGGGAATACCACGCAGCAGCATGATGATCTGTCCCAGCACCAGTTCGGCCACCGAACGGGTATTGGAATACGGCGCGTTAAACACCGGAATGCCGCGCATCGCCGCAGCCTGCAGATCCACCTGATTGGTACCGATGCAGAAACAGCCGATCGAAGTCAGCTTGGATGCAGCATCAATAACGTCTTCGGTCAGTTTGGTGCGGGAACGAATGCCCAAAAAGTGCGCTTCGGAGACAACGGACTTCAGTTCGTCGGCATCAAGCGCAGCAGGGTAATGGTCGACATTAGAGTAGCCGGCCTCTTTGAACATCTTTACAGCGTTTTCATGGATTCCTTCGAGCAGGACAACCTTGATCTTGTCCTTCTCCAACGAAAGTTTGCTGTTCACGGCGCACCATCCTTTTCTTCGCGAGGGCGACACGGGAAAATTCCCGAGCCGTTTTATGTCTTCAAACCGTTTCCAAACGGTCTGTGGCACAATGAAATAGGACCTAGAGGCGCTTCCGTCAAAGGCTTTCCCTTGCGTAAATGTGCATTGCGCCTATCTTCTGAACGCATATACCAGCTATTGCGTATAAGATTCAGGCCCCTTGGATGGGTCGATGACATCCATTTGAACCCGCTTCGGGAAGCATGTTTTGCCTGTCGAAATCAGAACCGTCACCGATATTCATCAAATCGGACAAACAAACTGGGACAAGTGCGCCGGGGCCGACAACCCTTTTGTCAGCTTTGCGTTCTTGTCGGCAATGGAAGACAGCGGCTCTACCTCAGCCGAAACCGGCTGGCAGCCCTTCCATTTGGTCGCCGAGGACGACACAGGTGCGGTAATCGGCATTGTGCCGCTTTACGTGAAGGCCCATTCGTATGGCGAATATGTTTTCGACTGGGCGTGGGCGGAAGCTTATGAACGGGCCGGCGGGCGATACTATCCGAAGCTGCAATCAGCTGTTCCATTCTCTCCCGTGCCTGGTCCACGGCTGCTTGTTGCCAACGACCAGCCCGATCCCGGTGCTGTACGCAATGCCTTGATCAACGGCCTGACGATTTTGCCGGAAAAGCTGGGCATGGCTACCTTGCATGTCACATTTTGCAGCGAAGATGAAAGCAAGCAAATGGCGCAAGCAGGTTTTCTGGGGCGCATCGGCATGCAGTATCATTGGCGCAACCGCGACTATCAGAATTTCGATGATTTTCTGGGTGCCCTTAATTCGCGAAAACGCAAGAACCTGCGCAAGGAACGCAAACAGGTTCTTGAGGCCGGGTACAGCTTTAAGGCGCTGCGTGGTGATGACCTGAAAGCCCATCATTGGGACCGGTTTTATCACTTTTATCACGACACAACTGACCGCAAATGGGGTCAGGCTTACCTCACCCGTGATTTCTTTGACCTGCTTCATGATCGCATGCGTGATCGCACTGTGCTGGTCTGTGCGTTCAATGACGGTGAAATGGTTGCCGGGGCCCTGAACATGATCGGTTCGGAAACGCTTTACGGGCGCAACTGGGGAACAGTGGACCGTACCCCGCTTCTGCATTTCGAAACCTGTTACTATCAAGCAATCGATATCGCAATTGAACATGGCCTGAAAACGGTCGAAGCCGGCGCGCAGGGCGAACATAAAATTCAGCGCGGCTACGAACCGGTGATCACCCATTCAGCCCACCTGATTGCCGATCCGGGATTGAAGCGGGCTGTTGCACAATTTTTGACCCAGGAAAAGGATCATATTGCCCAGGATCGCGCATATATCCTGTCCGAACACAGCCCCTACCGGCAAGACAACCCGGCGCCAAAGACCTGAGGCAAACAACCCGCATAAAAAAAGCGCGGGGAAATCCCCGCGCCCTCTTCAATGACATACGCAGAATGTCAAACGGCCCTGACGTCATCAAGGAAGCCATTGACGTGACTACGCAATTCGTCGTTCGCGGCAGCCAATCGACCAACACTGTCAAGCTGGCCGTTGGATAGATCACCACTTTCTGTGGTGGCCGTTGCAACACTTTTGACAGCATTCGAAATCGCAACGTTACCGTTCGCCGCACCTTCGACGCTGCGTGATATTTCTTCGGTCGCAGCGCCCTGCTCTTCCACTGCACTGGCGACGACAGCCATCAGTTCGTCAATTTTATTGATGGTATCGGCAAAGCCACGCACAGCCTCGGAAGCAGCACCGGTTTCACTTTGCATCTCGGCAATTTTCGCCGTGATCTGCTCAGTTGCTTTCACGGTTTGCGAAGCCAGGTTTTTAACTTCACCGGCCACAACGGCAAAGCCTTTACCCGCTTCACCGGCACGGGCCGATTCAATGGTCGCATTCAAAGCCAAGAGATTGGTTTGATCAGCAATATCACTGATCAGGTTGACAACTTCACCAACACTGTGTGCTGCGTCATTGAGTTTGTCGACACGCTCGTTTGTGCGTTCGGTCTCGCCAACGGCAATCTGGGTAATCTCGGTGACGCGTGCAATCTGTGACGAGATTTCCGAAATCGAGGCTGACAACTGTGCGGTTGCAGACGCCACGGTTTCAATATTCGATGAGGACTCCTGAGCCTGTTCGGCAACGTCCTGAGCATCCTGGTTGGCGCGTTGAGCATGCGAGGTCAGCGTTTCAGATGCCGAACGAACATCATCAAGTGCTGCATTCACTGCCTGCAGAACATCCTGGATCTTTTCATCAAAGCCCTTGGTGAGGGTTCCCATTTTCTTACTGCGTTCAACCTGACGCTGGGCTTCGATTTTTTCCTGCTCAGCCATACGTGCACGTTCGCGGGCATTTTCCCGGAACACTTCAAGCGACTTGGCCATCGCCCCCACTTCATCGGTACGCTTCATATCAAGCGTTTCGATATCAAGGTTGCCAGAGGCAAGGCTGCTCATGGCTTCGGTCATTTTGCGGATCGGCGTTGCAATCATGCGTGAAAGAGTTCCGCCAAACAGCACGGCCATGGCGATCAGAAGGATCACCCCGACACCCAGCGTAATCTGGAAGATGCGCATTGCCTGTGCGACTTCGGCCTCAACATCAAGAACCAGTTGATCAATGCTTTTCGCAAGTTCACCAGCGATGATCGTGATCTTGTCGGCCACTTCACGCGGTTCACCGGATGCCTCGATCGCGCGGGCATGGTTAACCGTCAGATAATGCCGCATCAATTCCGACTGCTCGGCAGCGATTTCTTCCCAACGGTCAATTGCGGCGTCCATGTCTTCGATCAGGGCCGCAACTTCCGGGTTGATGACTTCGTAGGCCTTCAGAACATCCGTCTGACTGTCGATTTCCTCAAGAGAGGATTCGTAGCCAGCAAGACCGGCACGATCACCTGTCGTCAGAAAATAGATAAGTTCCTGACGCGCAACCAAATAAGCGCGATCAAGGTCGCGGTAATCGCGTTCAAATTCGGAAAGGTAGTCGCGCTGCTCATTCGCGCTGTTGACTTTCATGGTCGCAAATACACCCGCGCCAGCGACCATCAGGATCACAGCGATCATAACAGTGAAGCATGTGACCAATTTGGCGGGGATAGAGAGGTTCTTGAAAAATCTCATCGTATTTCTCCCTACAGACCGCGGCGACGCGCGAGCTCGTTCAGATTGACCTCAACGGTCACAGCGCCAATGGGCTGGCGATCAGAATTGCTCATCGTCATGTTCAACTGCGTACGCCATGAGTCAGAGCCCTCGTTATATTCCGCCTCGTCGATAAAGACGGCATCGGGACCATTCGGGAACGTGTTCTGGAACTTTGCCTCGTCCCCCTGCCAGAAGTCAGAGGTAATAGAACTTTGACCAACATTCAGGCCGACGGAATCCATAACGAAGATTTCGGCAAACAACCCGCCGGAGCGGGCTTGTATTTGGGTCAAATAGCTGGAAAGCGGATTGGTCAGGATCGCCGCAACCAGAGGCTGGTCTTCAGCCTCGCGTTCGGCACGCCACTGTTGGTCTGCGGCATCAATCTGGTCCTGTGTCATATCCTTGCGCAGCTTGTTTTGCGACGTAATCGAAAGTGACACAACCGGATTAGCCAACCATTCGCGAATGTCCTGGATCAATTCATCCGTAATGAGCGCATTGGGGTCCCCCGGCAACTCTGCCTTGGCAAAAGCGGCATGCGGCAGCGCGAACGTTATCGCTGCAAGCATCCCGGCCAAAGCCACACCACTCTTGGATATCATTCGTTTCACTCCCCAGTCTATGCCATCGGCAACAGCAAACTACCTGTTAGTATAGTAAGTTATACTAAGGGCGCACTCCAAATACAACCTTTTTTAGAAACCAAGGTAAAATGGAGCCGCAAGAGATGAGCTTCCACATTTTCCATATGTGAATTGTGCGCGCAGAAACAACATTTCGGCGTGAATTTGCTGGGAAGTGGATGTCGGGACTTCAGGCAAGAAAAAAGCGGCGGTATAACACCGCCGCTGAGTTTGGTTGGGACACGAGCAAACTGCAGAAGATTACGTTGTTCCAGGCGCGAAACGCGCCCCTGCAAAGAACAACTGTCCACGAACAACTAAGCAGGAAGCGTGCCAACTTTATAAAACCCCGAAAAACCGAGACTTTTTTAAGAAATTCACGCCCACCTACAAACAGTGGCAGCAGGATAGCGCACAATCTTTGCATTTCAAAATGCAAAGATTGCAAAATGCGAAAAGCAATCTTTGCATTTTGCGAAAACGCGCTAGTACTTTAGAAAATGGCGTTATTTCAATTCGTGAGAAAGCACACTTACCTTGTGCGTTTCTTCTTTTTTCGCCCGCTGAAGTTGAGAAGAGCTGGCGCTTTTTCGATAATCTCTTCGAGAATCGATTTTGCTGTATCCAGGTCTTCCTTGGCGGAGGCGTCGAGCTGACTGATATACCGTGGATCAGAAATCATACGCTCCGCTTCATAAAGCGTACGCAATTCGCTTTGGAACATCTCGCGCGCCCCAAGAGGCAGGTTTTCCTTGGCACTCATGATAAAGAAGAACTTCAAGCTGGTTTTAATCACAATCCGAAGCATCAGAACCTGCAGTTTGTGGAACTGCTCTTCGAGTTCTTCTTTCTTTGGGTGGCTTTCAAGCTTGTTGAGCCGCTCCATGATTACCAGAGAAAGCGCCTTGAAATTATCAACCTCCTCACGAAACGGGCGATAACCGGTAACATCCGACTTACCGGCATGCTTTTCCAATTCATCAGCCAAAGCGATCAGTTTGCGCGCACGCAATTCAAGCCGGGAGAGGAACTCCTCGACTTCGTTTCTGTATTTTCGTTGTGCAGCTTGGCTCATAATATTCTGGCATTCTTGAAATGAAGGTGCCCGGGAAGGGTCTTCCCGGGCACCAATCTATACTGCCAATCATTAACAACAACCTGAGAACCGGGAAAGGTAAGCCTTAACCTGCCATCTCCGGATCTTTTTTCTGTTGTTTCTCGCCGTTCTCGTCTTCCGGATAACGGAAGATAACAGCATCGTCTTCGATATCGACCAGGACAGCACCACCCTTGGACAGCTTGCCAAACAGCAACTCTTCTGCGAGCGGCTTTTTGACGTGCTCCTGGATAACCCGCCCCAAAGGACGCGCCCCGAAGGCAGCATCGTAGCCGCGTTCAGCCATCCAGCTGCGCGCTGCTTCGGTCAGCTCGATCGAAACGTTGCGATCCGCCAACTGAGCTTCAAGCTGCAAGATGAATTTGTCGACAACCATCTTGACGACTTCCGGCTTCAGGTTGGCAAACGGAATGACTGCATCCAGACGGTTGCGGAACTCCGGCGAGAAGGTGCGCTTGATGGCCTCTTCATCTTCGCCAGTGCGCATTTCACGTTTGAAACCAACTGGCGGCTTGGCCATATCCGATGCCCCGGCATTGGTCGTCATGACCAGCACGACATTGCGGAAATCGACCGTCTTGCCGTTGTTATCGGTCAGTTTGCCGTGATCCATGACCTGAAGAAGAATATTGAACAGGTCCGGATGGGCCTTTTCAATTTCATCAAGCAGCACAACCGCATGCGGATGCTGGTCGACAGCATCGGTCAGCAGCCCACCCTGATCAAAGCCAACATAGCCGGGAGGCGCACCGATCAGGCGTGAGACGCTATGGCGCTCCATATACTCGGACATATCAAAGCGGATGAACTCAATGCCCATGACAGTTGCCAGCTGTTTTGTCACCTCGGTCTTACCAACACCGGTCGGACCAGAGAACAGATAGCTGCCAATTGGCTTTTCAGGTTCACGCAAACCTGCGCGGGCAAGTTTGATCGCACTTGAAAGTGCCTCGATCGCGCCATCCTGGCCAAACACGACCGTCTTGAGGTCGCGCTCAAGATTGGCCAATGCCTTGCGGTCGTCGGTCGAAACCGATTTTGGCGGGATGCGGGCAATCTTGGCGACGATTTCCTCGACATCGCGTTTGCCGACTGTGCGCTTGCGCTTGCTTGGCGCAACCAGCATGCGCGATGCACCGACTTCATCAATTACATCAATCGCACTATCAGGCCGCTTGCGGTCACTGATGTAACGCGACGCCAACTCAACAGCAGAGCGCAGTGCTTCGTTGGTGTATTTGACCTGATGGTGCTCCTCATAATAGGGCTTGAGCCCCTTGAGGATTTTGACGGTATCTGCTTCGGATGGTTCCTCGACATCGATTTTTTGGAAACGGCGAACAAGGGCGCGGTCCTTTTCAAAGTGACCACGGAATTCCTTGTAAGTCGTCGAACCGATGCAACGAAGTGATCCGCTCGCCAAAGCCGGCTTGAGCAGGTTTGAAGCATCCATTGCCCCACCCGACGTCGCGCCTGCGCCAATCACGGTGTGGATTTCGTCAATGAACAGAACAGCACCTTCGTACTCTTCGAGCTCCTTGACCACGGCCTTCAGGCGTTCCTCGAAATCCCCGCGATAGCGCGTACCTGCCAGAAGTGCCCCCATGTCGAGCGCAAAGATCGTGGCGTTTTCAAGAACCTCTGGCACATCACCATCATTGATGCGACGCGCCAAACCTTCGGCAATGGCGGTTTTACCAACACCCGGGTCACCGACATAAAGCGGGTTGTTCTTGGTGCGGCGGCACAACACCTGAATGGTGCGGTCAATTTCACTTTGACGGCCAATCAGCGGGTCGATCTTGCCGCTCTGCGCCTTGACATTGAGGTTCACACAATAAGCCTTGAGTGCTTCACCCTCTGCCGGGCCGCTTTCCTCGCCTTCGGTCGACATACCCGCTACGGGCTCTTCGTCGGCACCGCGCGGAATGCGACGCTCATTAAGTTCAGATGCCTTTGCAATTCCATGGGAAATGTAATTCACCGCATCCAGACGCGTCATGTCCTGCAGCTGCAGATAGTAAACAGCATGCGATTCCCGCTCAGAGAACAGGGCAACCAGAACATTTGCGCCTGTGACCTCTTCCCGTCCTGATGATTGCACGTGGATGGCTGCGCGCTGGATAACGCGCTGGAAACCGGCGGTCGGCTTCGGATCTACCAACCGCGCGCTAATAAGGCCCGAAAGCTCGCTATCGGCGAACTCCAGAAGATCAGACCGCAAACGATCAATATCCACCCGGCAGGCCTTCAGAACGGCCAAGGCGTCCTGATCCTCGGTCAGCGATAACAGAAGATGTTCAAGAGTGGCATATTCATGCCTGCGCTCCGACGCATATGCGAGCGCACGGTGCAGGCTTTCCTCAAGATTGCGCGATAGCATATGTCACTCCTTCTCTAAGGTACACTGCAGCGGATGCTGGTTCTGGCGGGCCAGGTCCATGACCTGATTAACTTTGGTTTCTGCGATTTCGTAGGTAAAGACACCACATACCCCAACACCCTTGCGGTGAACCTGAAGCATGATTTCGGTGGCTTCTTCACGTCCCTTTTCAAAAAACCGTTCCAGTACGTGAACGACGAACTCCATGGGTGTGTAGTCGTCATTCAGCAACAGCACCTTGTACATGGACGGCTTTTTCGTCTTGGGCCGTGTCTTTGTTACGATCCCCGTGTTCGGCAGATCAGTGCCGTCATTATCCTGTTCAGTCATCGTCTACTTACCGGAACCCTTATTTCCTGCATGAACTCCATGATAGGTCATTGCCAAACTCTTTCAAAGTCCGCTAGGCGGTGATCACTACGAATTTATTGTGCATCCGTGTTTCGGTTGTTGTCCATCTTCGATTCATTTAGGCCGCGAATAACGCACTGCAAGATCAGCCAGCAAACTTCGTTGTGATTTCGACCCGGTCGCACAAAATTTGTGACAAAGGCCGGAAAAGGAAACGAAAAAGCGGACATGACTGAATGCCATGCCCGCCCGCTATTCCAAACGCTATGGGTGATCCATATCACCCGCTGCATCATTTTGTGGTGACATTTGTCGCCTTGCTAATCGCATTCAATCCATCGGAAATAGCACTGAACATCAGTTCCTGCATTTTTTCGCCTTCGGCCATACTGTTGGCATAGCAACGATTGATGATCCGGGTATGCAGCTCCTGCAAGTCAGCAAGACTTTCGACCTTGGTCAATTCATCAAGATCATCCTGTGATGCCTCGAATTCCTTTTGCATCCAGCTTGAGAGCTCGGTTCCGATGCCGCCGGTCTTCTCAAACATTGCCATCGTCGACTGCCAGACTTCCTCGAAGCTTTTCTTCTGGGTATCAAGGAGTTCCTCATACTGCGCGGCAACACGCGATCCCGCGCCAGAGAACACATCTACCTGACCAGTCATGGTCTCAAAGATTTTGCCAAATGCTTCATTGGCAGCGGAGACGCTTTCTTCAAACGCCTCATTCCCGGCGGTTACCATTGCTTCGACCTCCGGGGTTTTCCAAAGCTCAAAATATGGTTCCATGGCCGTTCCATCCATAAACAGTGCGCCAAAACCGAATACATCAGATTGCTTGGTCTCTGCTGCTGGTTTTGTCTCGGCCGTTTTCGCAGTAGCAGGTTTCGGCTGGGCGGGCGCAGAAGCAGTTTTTTCTGGCGCGGCAGGCTGAGACGCTGCTGTTTTGGCTTCGGGTTTTGCCGGTGCCGGAGTAGCCGTAGCTGTTGGTGCCGCAGCAGATTTCGATGCCGCGCTTGCCGATACGGCAGCAGCCTTTTTCGGGGCAGCCTTTTTAGCAGGCGCCTTTGCGGCCGTGGTCTTTTTCGGGGCGGAAGATGCGGCCGACTTGCTGGTTGCCGCGGTTTTACTTTTCGTGCTCACGGTATTGGCCTTTTCGTTTTTGGTGGAGGTTGAGGGCGCTGTCGATTTGGCCGTTGCTGGCTTTGCAGCGAACGCCGGTCGCGCGGCCCCGGATTTTGCAACAGGAGACTTTTGGGCCGGATTTGCCAGACTGGTCTGCTTGGGTACCGGTGATGACGCCTGTATTTTGGAAACCGACTCTGGGTTCGTGGCCGACGTCTGGCCTGTCTGATTGTCTGACTGAGCATCATTTTTGGTCTCAGCCTGCGCAACAGGCGCCTCAGTCGATGCCGTTTTAGACGTGCGCGCTTCGTCAGCAACCGTGGAAGGCGCAATGGTTTCTTTACTCACGGCAGGCTCAGTCTTGGTGACCGACTTTTCAGTTTCAGCCTGTGCGGGCTTTGAAAGCTCGGCCTTGACTTCTTCTGCAGACGCTTTCTGTGCGGCGGCCTCGATTTCCGAAGACGTCATGACCCTGCGCTTGGCGGGCGTTGATTCCGATACCGAAGGTGTAGGAGCAGATTTGGACGAAGACCTGGAAACCGGTTTCTTTGCCGATTTCCCTGACACTTTCTTCTTGGAAACAGCCATTGACTCGACCTCCTGATCGCCGGGACAAGGCCCGGATCAATGTTGCAATGCAACATAACCCTAGATGGAAATACCCGGCCCCGTCAAGCACAGTTTAGTGACACTTCTGGTATGATTCCTCCATTTTCGGCCGCAGAAAACATAAGGTTTCCGCGATAGACAAACAAAAAACAATCTGATCAATGCATTAACAAGCAACTTTGTCGCATTGCAGCAAAATTTTCCGTGGGCGACAGCAATCAAGACCGACTGCTGTCGCCTTGTCAAAGGTCAGCGCGTTGGTTAGCGCAGCATGTTTCCGCGAACGGTACGATAGAAATCACGGGAGTCGTCATTCTGCACATAGTGCAACTTGGCGGCCCCTTGCGATCGTGCATTCTCAGCTGCTGGCGGTTCTGGCAACTCCCGCTCGATCGAGGACAGGTTTGCCAGCACCTCGGGGAATTCAAGTGAACGCAGATCGTCGACGCCCGATGCCCATGCGCCGAGTGTCACGCCACCAGATGAGCACCCAATCGCAACCCAGTAATAGTCATCAGAATACAGGCGGAGACCATCCCGGCTCTGCGTCCCGAAGCCTTCCGCTTGCAATGCGTCGGTAATCGCCAGGTAAGACTCCCGGTCAATGCGATCAACCGCCTCTTCACCACCAAAAGCCCCGAGCGGCGCATTGAGCTCCACATTAATGTTTTTGACTTCGAGCGGTCCAAAGACACGGGATGTCAGATTGAACTCCTCGAAACCTGGATACGGGGTAAGCTCGAACACACGGACTTCCTTGTAGTATTCGGCATTATAGATGATGCGAATCTGACCTTCCGCATCCCCTGCTGCGCAGGACTGACGCAGGTCATCTGCATTCAGATACGAAAACCATGATGCCTTGCGCACCAGTGGATTGCTAACGTCGCTGGTCTGGGTAAAGGTACATCCCGCAAGACCAGCCACAAGGGCAACCAACCCTACTGCGCGCGCCAATCGGGCATAGGTTTTACGTGTATCGGTGTGAACTGGAACCCTGCTTTCAGACATTCGATCCTCGATTTTTTCCTGATCTGGCGATATAAACAGTAGTTTGGCGCACAAAAATGGCCATCTCAAGGCCTTGCTGATAACTGCCGAAATTTGATCGCCTTAAACATTTGTTTAAGGCTCGGATGCGACATTGAGCTTATTTAGTTCTTGGGGAAACCTGAAAGCCGAGCCCGATATAATGCGTTTAATGACCCATGCCGGGCCAAATGCAATGGCCAAAGCTCAGTCTGTGGCACGCATGCTTTGCGTACGCAGCGTTGTTCCTTTGCTTTTGTGTTTGGCCGTTGCCATCACGTTTACCGTTTTGTCTCCGTCTGCTTCACAGGCGCGGACCTATACGGCAATGATCATCGATGGCGACACCGGTGAAACGCTCCACGAGTACCGGCCAGACCACAAGGTTTATCCAGCGTCTCTGACCAAAATAATGACCCTCTATATGGTGTTTGACGCACTGGAACGCGGGAAGGTTTCGCTTTCGACTCGCTTGAAGGTTTCCAAACGCGCCTGGGGGCAGGCCCCGTCCAAGCTTGGACTTCAGCCCGGCGAAACCATTTCGGTCAAGGACGCAATTCTTGCGCTTGTTACCAAATCCGCCAACGACATCGCAGTAGTCGTTGCCGAACATCTTGGCGGTACGGAAATCAAGTTTGCCCAGATGATGACCTCTGAAGCGCGCCGCCTTGGCATGTCGCGCACGACGTTCCGCAATGCATCAGGCCTGCCAAACCGCGGCCAGATGACCACCGCACGTGATATGATCAAACTGGCTGTGGCGCTGCGTAAAAACTACGGCAACTACTATCATTATTTTGCCACCCAAAAATTCCGGTTTGGCAATCGCACATATGGCAACCACAACAATCTTCTGGCGTCCTATTACGGTACTGACGGGATCAAGACCGGCTATATCAACGCGTCTGGCTTTAACCTTGTTGCATCTGTTAATCGCAACGGAAAACGCCTGATCGGGGTAGTATTTGGTGGTCGCACGGCGCGCACCCGTGACGCCCAGATGAAGAAGCTTCTTGATCAAGCCTATATCAAGCTGACCAAGAACGGTGAAATTGTTGTCCCGCGCCCACGTATCAGCCCGGAAGACAAAATCCTGCCCGCGGATGCCCAGTTGCTGATTGCCAAGCGCAGCACGCTTCGCGAAGCAGAACAGCCGGGCCGCATTGACACACAAACCGTTGTAACCCGTCTGAAGCCGGAAACCGGTGCAGGATGGGGCATTCAGGTTGGCGCCTTTAGTGACCAGCGCCGCGCACAAGAAGCCGTTCTTGCTGCTGCTCGTACTGCCCCTGATGTCTTGCGCCTGACCCGTGCCGCGGTCGAACAGCAATCCAGCGGCACAGGCATTGTATATCGCGCCCGTCTGCTTGGCTTTGACGGCGAGAACGAGGCGCGCGCCGCCTGCGCTGCCCTCAAGCGCGAGAACCTGGCCTGCATCCCGGTCAATGCCGGTGACGCTGGCTAAGACCAGCCAAAAACAAAGCACAAAAAAGCCCGTCAGAGCGATCTGACGGGCTTTTGAAGTTCTGGTACTTTGTCTCACCGGTGGCTTAGTGCCCACCGCCTGGCGCAAAGAAATCATCCGAGGACAGGCCGCTTTTAACCAGCTGATCGGTCACCTGCCCCTTGAGCCGCTCTAGCCCGGCGTCATCGGCGGCCTCACAGCGTGCCACGATGGCGGGTTGGGTGTTTGATGCGCGAAGAAGCCACCAGCCGTCTGCGGTACTGACACGCACGCCATCAATGCCGCTCACTTCCGCACCGGCCTCTGCCAATCGGGCGCGAACTTCCTCGATCAGCGCGAATTTCCGGTCATCCGGGCAGTCAATCCGGGTTTCTGGCGTATTGACTGCAACCGGCATGGCGTCCCGCCATTCGGCCAGACTTTTGCCGCTTTGAACCAGAATACGATAAAGACGCACAGCAGCATAGGTTGCATCGTCATAGCCGTAGTAGCGTTCGGCAAAGAAGATATGGCCGCTCATTTCACCGGCTATCGGCGCCTTTTCCTCGATCATTTTGGTTTTGATCAGGGAATGACCGGTCTTCCACATGATGGCCTTGCCGCCAATCCGGTTGACCTCATCAAACAGGGTTTGGCTGGCTTTCACATCGGCAATGATCGCAGCACCCGGTTTGCGTTGCAGAACGTCCGCCGCATAGATCTGAAGCAGCTGATCGCCCCAAAGGACATTGCCCTTGCCATCAATCACGCCAATCCTGTCGCCGTCCCCGTCAAAGGCAACCCCCCAATCGGCGTTGTGCTTGGCGACAGCAGCTTTAAGGTCGACAAGGTTGGCCTCCACCGTCGGATCAGGGTGGTGGTTCGGGAAGTTGCCATCAATGTCATCAAACAGCAAATGATGCGTGCCAGGCAGTTTTGCCGTCAGTTTGCGCACAACATCGCCGGCCGCCCCGTTTCCGCAGTCCCAGACAATCGTCATCGGCTTGGGCACATCGCAATCAAGCTCTGCCAAAAGGCGTTCAACAAAGCGATCTTCGATGTCGATATCACTTGCCGTGCCCTGCCCGGTTTCAAAATCACCGGCAGCGGCAATTTTGCCCAGTTCCTGGATCGCATCGCCAAACACGGACTTGCCCGCATTGAGCATTTTAAAGCCGTTATAGTTCGACGGGTTGTGTGACCCTGTCACCATGATGCCTGCATCTGTCTTTTCATCATAGACCGTGAAATACAGCATCGGGGTCGGCCCGCGACCAATGCGCACCACGTCACAGCCCGTCGAAAGGATACCCTCGGCTAGTGCCGCACCCAGCTCTGGCGAACTAAGGCGGCCATCACGGCCCAGCGCGACCCGTTTCCCGCCGGATCTGCGCACCATGGTGCCAAATGCCTTGCCGAGCGCATTGGCATCCGCAGGGTGCAGGGTTTCACCAACAACACCGCGCACGTCATATTCGCGCAACACAGAGCTATCAAATTGATGTCCGGCAGAATTCGTCATGATTTGGATGAGCCTCCGATAGATGCACGACCGACACAGGAGTAGCTGAAGCCATGTTCAGCCATTTCGCTCGGGTCATAAACGTTACGCAGATCAACGACGATCGGGTGTTTGAGCGCCGCCTTGATGCGATCTAGGTCCATACCGCGGAATTCGTTCCACTCGGTCAGGACTACCATCGCATCCGCACCCTCAATCGTATCATAGGCGTTCTCGCAATACGAAATGCCATCCAGAAGCTTCTTGGCTTCTCCCATGGCTTCGGGGTCATAGCCCTTTACAGTTGCGCCTGCTGCGATCAGGGCGGGGACGATATCAAGGCTCGGCGCATCGCGCATGTCATCGGTATTGGGCTTGAACGCCAGACCAAGAATACCGATGGTTTTACCCGCAACAGAACCGCCACAAGCTGAAATCACGCGATCCGCCATCGCTTTTTTGCGCTTGGCGTTAACATCGACAACCGTCTCAATAATGCGCAGCGGGCTGTCATATTCCTGTGCGGTGCGCACAAGTGCCAGGGTGTCTTTCGGGAAGCAGGACCCACCATAACCCGGGCCGGGATGCAGGAATTTCTTTCCGATACGGCCGTCAAGGCCAATGCCGCGCGCAACGTCATGCACGTCCGCCCCGACCTTCTCACACAGATCGGCGATTTCGTTGATGAAGGTGATTTTGGCGGCAAGGAAAGTGTTGGCCGCATATTTGATCATTTCCGATGTTTCACGCGTGGTGAATACAATCGGCGTTTCGATCAGATAGAGCGGACGATACAGGTCCGACATCACTTCGCGGGCACGTTCATCGCTGGTACCGATCACAACCCGGTCCGGGCGCATGAAGTCGCCAATTGCCGACCCTTCGCGCAGGAATTCCGGGTTCGACACCACCGCAAATTCCGCATCCGGGCGTTTTTCGCGGATAATGCGCTCTACTTCCCGCCCCGTACCGACCGGAACGGTGGATTTGGTGACAATGACGGTGAAGCCTTCCATGGCTTCGGCAATTTCCTCGGCCGCGGCGTAAACGTAACTCAGATCGGCGTGGCCATCACCGCGACGCGTTGGCGTGCCAACGGCGATAAAGACTGCATCGGCATCCTTAACACCCTCCTTGAGGCTGGTGGTAAAGGTCAGACGACCTGCCTTGACATTATTTTCGACCAGAACATCCAGACCGGGCTCGTAAATTGGCATGATACCATCTTCAAGGCGGGCGATTTTTTCTAAGTCCTTGTCGACACAAACAACGTCCGTCCCGAACTCGGAAAAACAGGCACCGGAGACAAGGCCAACATATCCGGTCCCGATCATAGCTACGCGCATGGAGGTTCAATCCTGGTAAGTAAATTCCGACCGCAACAGATCATTGGCTATTCCGGTCGGTCATTGTTGACATAAGTGGTTATTGCGCTGCTTCGCCTTCGGCGAACTCGTGAATAAGCTTGCGGACATCGTCACGCATATCTTCACGGGCAAGTGCAAATGACATGGTGGCTTTCAGGAAGCCGATCTTGTTACCGCAATCGAAACGACGTCCTTCGAAATTGTAACCATAGAACGGTACATGCCCGATCATTGCGGCCAGCGCATCCGTCAGCTGGATTTCATTACCAGCACCGCGCGGAATGTTTTCAAGCACCTCGAAGATGCCCGGATCAAGGATGTAGCGACCAATGGCAGAGAGGGTCGACGGGGCTTCTTCGGGTTTGGGTTTTTCAACCATGCCGCAGGCGCTTACAAGGCGGCCATTGGTGCCTTCGATCTCAAGAACACCATAACGGTGAACTTCCTCACGCGGTACATCCATCACTGCGACCATATTGCCACCCGTGCGCCCGTAACTATCAACCATCTGCTTCATGCAGGGGACTTTGGACTGGATAAGGTCATCAGCCAGCAGCACGACAAACGGCTCGTCACCAACCAGGGACTTAGCACACAGAACCGCATGACCAAGGCCCAGCGGGTTACCCTGACGGGTATAGGTCACACGACCATGTTCCGGGATCATTTCAAGTGCCTTGGACAGCGCGTCTTCCTTGCCGCGCTCGGTCAGGATGGCTTCAAGTTCGGCGGAGCGGTCAAAATGGTCCTCAATCGCGGTTTTGCCGCGACCGGTGACAAAAATGAATTCCTCAATGCCTGCAGCAATGGCTTCTTCGACGGCGTATTGAATAAGCGGCTTATCAACGACCGGCAGCATTTCTTTTGGCATAGCCTTGGTGGCCGGCAAAAAGCGGGTTCCCATACCTGCGACCGGAAAAACTGCCTTCTTGATTCTTTTTGACATTCAATACTTTCCTTTTTCAACCGCAGCGTGCCATTCCGTATCAGAATTGCCTGCATATATGCTTCTGCCACATTTCCAGAACACGGATCAAGCAAGCGCACGTAATATTAACGCTAATCTTTACATAGCCGTAACAAAAGGCTTCGCGCGGCATTGATCTTTGACGCCAGATAGTCTGATCCACCGTGGTCCGGGTGAACTGCCTTGATCTGTTTTTTATAAGCCCGGTTGATCTCTTCGCGGGTTGCTTCCTGCCCCACGCCAAGAATTTTGCGAGCTTCGTCGGCCGTCATGCCAGATGCGCTTGAACTCCTTTCGCCATTTCGGCTTTGCTCATTGTTATCGCGGTCGTTTCCTCCGTCATGCGCACCATTTTCGCCATGATCTTTCTGGCGCCAGCCCTGCCATCCGGTACAATCGGGACGACGGTCAAGATAAGCTTCCAGAACCGCCCGGCTTTGGTCGGTTGCACTGCAACAGTCAACATAAAGCAACTGCAGGTCGTCAAGTCCCAAGCTGTCAAGATCGGCCCCCGCATAGGGACCACCGACAACACCGCCACGCATTTGCCCGGTTTCAAGATCAAGCACCATGTGCAGAAGCTCTGTTCGAATTTCCGAACTTGATCCCGCCCCGGCCGTGTTGTTGCCAAAACTTCCCGGCTGGGCGCGCTTGCGCGATGATGCGAAAATCCTGCGCAAAATTGGCCACAGGAACCCAAGCTTCATCACCCGAACCAAAAATGGAACCGCGGCGGCCAAGGCAGCCCCCATCGCTGCAATCTTGCCGGTGAGCAACAACCAACCGGCAAGCAGGATCAACACCAAGATGATCAGAAATAAGACAATTTTGCGGATTTCTTTGGGCTCGGCCTCAGTCATCCAGCGGATGAAAAAGCCAACCCCGACAAACGCTGCGATGCCAATCAACAACCACTGCATCAACGCGGCTTTCGCAACTGGTGACCAAGTCTTAGGACGTCATCGGACTTGGTCTTTTTCTGATAAATCGAAAGCCCCGACTGCCCGCCGACAGCATAACTTGCCACCGCCCCCAGCAAATCTCGAAGCTTGCCAGCCGCACTCGCGTCAAACTGCATAAACGCCCCGCCAGTTATGCGGGCAATTTCACCAAAGGCAAACGCAGCGTCCCTGTCATGGCCTTCCTGAAACATAAATGCCTTTACCCCCTTGAGCGCCAATTTCCCTGCGATCGGGGCCAAATGATCAGGATTTTCTTCGATGCAGTCGCCCACATAAATCAAGGCATCGATTTTTTTGTCACCCGCTTCACGTTCAACATGCGCCAGAACCCGTTCGATCTGCGTATGCCCGGCGCGACAGGTAACCTTGGTGATATAATCACGAAATGATTTGGCGTTTCTGCACCAGCCGCTAGATTTGCATTCCGACAGCCCGCGAAAAAACACAAGCTGCACATCAAGGGCACCGACACCATCGACTGAGTCAAACATTTCAGCCTGAATTTCAGCAGCACGGTCCCAACTGGGCTGGCGGCTGGCGGTTGCATCCATTGCAAAGATCAATCGGCCTTGCGCAGGCCCGGATGACGGTGCACGAACGGAAAGTTCGCGCGCCTTGCCAATGAAGTCTGCAACTTCTTCGGCGCCGGATGTCTCTGGAATGATGTCTTTGCGTGTCAAAGTGACCTGCCTGCTTCCTGTTCCGGTTGGACAATTTCATGTCCCACAAGATATAGGCCGGATGACTCTAGATCGGCAACTCCTCGCCGTCTGCCGGTTTGAAACCGATCACTTCCAGAAGCGATCTGACTTCCTGACGCGCAGCCATATGCGACATACTCATCGGGATACCCACGCCCTTTTCACGCAGATCAAGCAAGGTTAATCCTTTAAGGAACAACTCGCGGTAAATAACGCGTTCGCCAAAGCCCGGCGCCTGACGGAACCGGATACGCTCAGCCAGCTTTTCAACGATTTCCGCAATGTCGCGCTTGTTGCGTGCATCAAGATGCGAAAGACGGTTGCGCATGACAATCCAGTCAATCTTGCCGCCATCAATGGCTGCACGACGCTTGCGCGCATCCCAGACCATTTCGGCATAGATGCTGGGTCCCTTGATATCAAGACTATCCGGATCAATCCGGGCCAGCATATCTAGATCGATGAAGCTGTCATTGATCGGCGTGATCAACGTATCAGCACAGGCATGCGCCAACCGCGAAAGGTAATTGTCACTGCCGGGGCAATCCATCACGATGAAATTGCAACTAACCACCATTTCCCCAAGAGCAGTCGTAAAGCGTTCGCGCTCGTCCAGCTTGGCTTCATTGCCATCGGACAATTCACTGCGATAGATCGGGCGATGTTCTGGGACCGGAAGTGAAAGACCCTTTTTTTCATTAAAGGCAGTCCGGTTTTCAACATAGCGGGTAAGCGTCCCCTGACGGGCATCGATATCAAGTGATCCGACCTTGAACCCCATCTTCATCAGGGAAACGATCAGATGCATCGCCGTTGTCGATTTGCCTGATCCACCCTTTTCATTGCCGATCACGATTACATGGGCGCGATTGGACGGCGGCTGTTTGTCTGTTGCCGTCTGCTGGCCCGCGCTGTCCCCGTTCGCGCCGGTCTGGTGCACCGTCATGGTTATTTGCTCCGTATCTTCAGGCTTATTGACTTTGTCCCCAAGGCCAACCTCCCCAATGAGCCCGTTTACACCCAAAAATCAAGGTAAAAGCGAACTGTCTCACATGGTACAGGTTACTGCCCCCTAGCCAATCTAAAGGCACAAAGGTAAACATAAGAGTAGCGCAACGCAAAAATGCGCCTGAAAACAACCTGAAAGGACGCAATGTGAAGTATCGGGCGGCTTTGATCGGCAGCATGTTTGCAAGCCTTCTGGTGGCAGCAGCCCCAGAGATGAGCCTTGCACAGCAAACCGGCGGGTTTGAACAGATCCCGCAAGACCAGAGCCCGGTTCTGTTTGCCGCGAATACCGAGGGCCAGAACAGCTTCCTGCGTCAATATCGCGACAACAGCACAGTGTTTGTCGGACGCTGGTATGCGCCACGCTCGGTCTCGGAATCGCCTGCGACAGCGAGCGACCTTTATCTGGAAACCGTTTATACGACCTCCGCCCCCGGTTTTAGGTTCAGCACAGCCATGGCATCCGAACAGTTACTGGACATGTTTGATGCACTTAAAGGGCGTAGCAGCCTCAATGGTGCGAACTTTGTGCAGGATACCCGATACGGCAATATCGCCCTGTCCCCTTTCACCCGTGATGGATCGCAATGCGTTTCATTTGTCGGGCAGTGGGATCCGCAAACACCGGCGCAACGCGGCAGTCGCCTGCTTGGCTATTACTGCACGCCCACACAGGTGCAAGCCGCAAATGGCAACAGTGCGCCGCTTAACGGCCTGCCGATGATTGATGCCCAGGAGTTTGCCGCCGGGTTCTTTGGCCGTCTGACAATTGAACTGCCTGAAAATTCCGCGATTTCTGCCGCTGTGGTCGGACCGACCGAAGATACGACAGCGCTACAGCCCGAAGGCACTACCACCCCGGCACCGATTGACGGAATTGATATCGTTACCAATTGGCAATCGGTGCGCGGTGCCGGCAAGCTGCGCTTTGATCAGCCATCTGGCGAAGGCACCATGATCCTTGATGATGATCAGCGGCATTGCGAGGGCGTCTGGCGTCATGAAGGTGGTGCGTATCAAAGTGATACGCTGCCGTTTGGCAGCTGGTATGTCTATTGTAATGACACAAGCTTCGCGCGCGGCCACTACACCAGCGAATCACCAGCCGTTGTCACCGGCAATGGCAAAGATAATCAGGGACAGGCTGTCTATTTCCGTCAAGCCAACTAGCCCCTGATCAATATGCTCCCACATCCCAACCAAGACATTTAGTGATCATGACTGCAGACATTCAAACCATCGTCATCGGGGCCGGCGTCGTCGGACTGGCCTGCGCCCGATCTCTTGCACTTTCGGGCCGCGAAGTTCTGATCATTGAACAGCATGACGCGATTGGCACCGAAACCAGCGCACGCAACAGCGAAGTCATTCATGCCGGAATCTATTATCCGAAAGGCAGCCTGAAGGCCGAGCTCTGTGTCGCCGGACGCAAGATGTTGTATAGCTATTGTGAAGAAAACGGCATCGAACACAAACGCACCGGCAAGCTGATCGTTGCAACGGCAGAAGACCAAATGGCTGCGCTGGCCGGGATCAAGGACAAGGCATCCGAGAACGGCGTGACCGACCTTGTCTGGATGTCCCGCGATGAGGCACTGGAACGCGAACCCAACCTGCACTGCGTCGGCGTCCTTCAAAGCCCGTCGACCGGTATTGTCGACAGTCACCAACTGATGGTCACATTGCTGGGCGAAGCCGAAAACCATGGTGCAACACTGGCAATCAACACCAAGGTCACGGCTGTCAGCTTCGAGAATGGACTTTACACCGTCAGCACAACCGATGCAGACGGCGAAGAAATGAGCCTGACCTGCGCGGAACTGATCGTTGCCGGTGGCCTGCACAGCCAGACACTGGGCAGAAACTTTACCGGCCTTCCGCCCGCAACCGTCCCGCCGCAGCACTATGCGCGCGGGTGTTACTTCACGCTGTCAGGCAAGGCGCCGTTTTCCACACTGATCTATCCCGCCCCAGAACAGGCGGGGCTTGGAATTCACCTGACCCTTGATATGGGTGGTCAGGCACGCTTTGGCCCCGATGTTACTTGGGTGGATGCGCCGAACTACGACGTGCCCGAAGAACGCCGGACCGCCTTTGCCGAGGCCATCCGCAAATACTATCCCGATCTTGATGAAGCTGCCCTGCAAACCGGTTATGCCGGGGTGCGCCCGAAAATTCAGGCCCCGGGCGAAGCGGCGCGCGACTTCATGATTGCTGATGAAAAACAGCACGGCCTTAATGGTCTTGTAATGCTCTATGGTATTGAATCACCTGGCCTTACTGCATCACTTGCGATCGGCAAGCGGGTGACTGACCTTATCACGCAGCAAGGTGAGATGCAGGCGGCATCATAATATCGCCAATATAATCAGCGATGGACAAAGGCATGGCCAAGCAACGTCACAGCAAGTCACGGCAGAACCAATCAACACCGGTCGCGTCCGGCAATGGCGTTGCGCCCAAATCAATGTCGCGCCGACAGTTTCTTGGCAACAGCGCTGCCGGGCTTGGAGGTGCGCTGTTGGCAACGACGCCACTGGGCGCGTACGCGCAGGATCTTGAACCCTTTATCCCGGCCCCCAACAGCCTGAGCAACGGCAGATCCGGTGGCATAAACACCGGCAAACCCGAAAAAGACTTCATCGAGGAAATGCGCGACTACGTTATCGCGATCAGTCGATGGGCGAAAAGCTATCGAAGTGATTTCGCGGTGATCGCCATGAATGGCCTGGAGTTGACCGAGTTCCTCGAGAAAACCCTTTTTGACACACGCGGGGTTGCCGAACCGGCAAGAAACTATCTCCGCGCGCTTGACGCCATTCTCGTCGAAGCACCTTTCTATGGTTTCGAAAACTATGGCGAACCGACCAACGCCGAAGAGACCAAATATATTCTTGGCTATCTTGAACGCCTTAAACTTGAAGGCCTGCAATACCTTGCCGTCGATTACACCGAAAACCGGGCCGATATGAACAAGGCGCGCGCGCAGCTTAAAGGGCTAGATGCGCTTTATTATGCCGCTCCGCCACCGGGCATGCAGCTGTCATCACTGGCAAAGGTTCCCAGTACGCCGTTCGGGTCAAACCCGCATGTGATCGACAACATCCGCCAAGCCAACAATTTTGCCATGGTGCTTGATAGCTCGCCCTATGGCACCAAGGACGCCTATGTCGAGGCACTGGCCGCGACCAATTACGATACGCTGATCATTGACCCGTTCCATCGCGGCACCATTCCACTGACCTATGATGATATGAAGCGGCTTCGCTACAAGAAGACCGGAACACCGCGGGTTCTGATTTCCTATCTCAATATCGCAACGGCTGAGACATATCGCTACTACTGGAAAAGTGGCTGGCGCGCCGGAAGCCCCGACTATGTCAGCGAAGGCAATCTCATGGCGCGTTGGGGACAGGAACATCACGTCCATTATTGGACCCGTGAATGGCAAAGCATCATCTTTGGCAACGAAAGCAGCTATCTTGGCAACATCATGAAGCTTGGCTTTGACGGGGTTCTGATGGCAGGCATTGATGAATATGCCTGGTGGCTGGATTACTGAGTCTTACGCATTCCCCGCGCACAATCATCACAAACATATGAACTGATTTTAGCGGCCCTGATAAGACGGGTGTTTGACGAAGCATGTCTGCTTGGGCAGTGTGAACGTACTGAAAACAGCATCTGCATTGCAGACACAGGAGGCCGAATTGTCCGAGCCAATTATTCACTATTTCTTTGTCCAGTCACCATGGTCCTTTTTCGGATTCCGCCGCGCGGTCGAGATCGCGAAAAAGCATGGTGTGGATATCATCCACAAACCTTGTCGGGCTGCAGATGTCTGGGAACATGGCGGGGGAGTCCCCTTGGCGAAACGCCCACTACCACGTCAGGAATACCGCCTTGTCGAGTTGAAACGCTGGTCGGATCATCTGGGCATTCCGATCAACCTGCACCCCAAATATTTCCCGGCTGACGAGACGCTTGCAGCACGAACCATCATCGCAGTTCAGGATGATGGCAGGGATGTCAGCGACCTGACCGAGACCCTGATGGGTGATATCTGGTTGCGCGAACGTGATATCTCCCTGCCAGCCACCGTGCGTGAGGCTTTGGTCTCAAATGGTCTTTCGACAGAATATCTTGAAAATGCTGATCTGCCCGCGATTGCCAATATCTATGATGCCAACTGCCAGTCTGCGCGCGATCGGAACATTTTCGGTGTCCCAACCTATTTCGTTGGCAACGAGATGTTCTGGGGCCAGGATCGCCTTGATTTCGTTGAAAGAGCGGTTGCCCAGAACATCTAGCAAAGCGCATTAACCAACACGGGATCTGCCCGCATAAAATTTTATGCGGGCACTTTTCTGTCTCTGGCACGTTAAGCAGAGCAGCAGAAACAGTAAAAAGCCCGCATTTCAATGACACAAAGTGCATCTGACTTTCAAAAGGACTTTCTGAACTGGCTTGAAGACAAAACACCCAACGAGCCGGAATTTCACCAAGCTGTCGAGGAAGTGGTCGGCTCCGTTGCCGATTGGTATCTTGATCAACGTGAAATGCGTAAAAACGCGGTCCTTGAACGATGCACCGAACCCGACCGCGTCCTGCAATTTCGCGTGGCGTGGGAAGACGATTACAATCAGATACAGGTCAATCGCGGCTGGCGCGTTCAATTCAACCAATCGATGGGCCCCTACAAAGGCGGCCTTCGTTTTGCCCCCACGGTCAGTACCAGTGTCCTTAAATTTCTGGGCTTTGAACAAACCCTGAAAAACAGCCTGACCGGCCTGCCCATGGGCGGGGCCAAAGGCGGTGCCGACTTCTCGCCAAAAGGCAAATCCCCGCAAGAAATCGGCCGGTTTTGCCAAGCCTTCATGCAGGAATTATATCGGCATATCGGGCCAGATACCGATGTGCCTGCCGGTGATATCGGCGTTGGCCGAAACGAGATCAGCATTCTGTTTGGTCACTATATCAAACTGACCCAAAAGTGGACCGGCGCGCTAACCGGCAAGGGATGCCACTTTGGCGGAAGTGCTGGCCGCGCGGAAGCAACCGGGTTTGGCTGCATCTATTTCCTTGGTCATATGCTTGATCAGGAAAACAAGGAACTGAATGGCAAACGCGTTGCAATCAGTGGTGCGGGCAATGTTGCGCTGCATGCCGCACGCAAGGCCATAGAGCTTGATGCAAAAGTCGTTAGCCTGTCTGACAGCTCTGGAACCATGCACTTTGCCGATGGCATGAACCAGGATCTTCTCGATCAGGTTGACGACTGGAAAAACAACCAGCGCAAATCGCTCTCGGAGTTTGACGGTGGAAAGGCCGGTTCGTTCCTGGAAGACCAAAAACCGTGGGGGCTTGAGTGCGACATCGCCCTGCCCTGCGCAACCCAGAACGAACTTGACGAGGACGACGCCCGGAACCTTGTCGAGAACAAAGTGATGATGGTGTGTGACGGCGCAAACATGCCACTGACGGCAAAGGCCCAGAAAATCCTGCATGAAGCGAATGTTCCGCATGCCCCCGGCAAGGCATCGAACGCGGGCGGTGTGGCGGTCAGCGGCCTTGAACAAAGCCAGAATGCGCAGCGCCTGCGCTGGGATACGGAAAACGTCGACAAACGCCTTCGCGAAATCATGGCCAAAATTCACAAGGACTGTATCGAAAACAGTCCGGATGGAAAAATTGTCAATTATCGCGATGGCGCCAACCTTGCTTCGTTCAAACGCGTGGCAGAAACCATGAATGCCTTTTGGCTTTCCTGATCAATCCTGGCCGTTGATGCGATTGTCGTTTGCGGCTTCTCACCATTGAAACCAAGGAGCTTCCTTATGAAAGTTGCCGATATCGCGATCAATCTTCTCAGCGACCTTGGTGTCAAACACGTGTTTGGCATTCCCGGCGACGCCATCAATGATATTACCTTTTCCCTTGAAAACAGGGATGACATTGATTTTGTCCTTGTCCGGCACGAAGAAGGTGGTGCCTTTGCTGCTTCGGCACAAGCAAAATTGACCGGCAATCTTTCTTGTTGTGTTGGCACCGCTGGCGGCGGCGCGATCCATCTTTTGAACGGCCTTTATGATGCACGTCACGACCATGCACCGGTTCTGGCAATCACCGGGCAGGTTGAGTCAGAGTATATCGGGACCGACTATCATCAGGAAGTGGATCTGAAAAAACTGTTCGAGGACGTAACCGTCTATTCCGAGACAATCATGGACCCGGCACAGGCCGCGCGGATCCTGAAAGAAGCCTGCAAAAGCGCGATCGAAAATCGGGGACCCGCACATGTCTGCATCCCCAACAACATCGCCAGTGCCGATTGTTCAGATGGTGCGGTCAATATCGCCACATTGCTTGCAGCCCGTGAAGTGTCCCCGTCAAGTGAGAACCTTGACCACGCTGCCAAACTGATTGATCAGGCCTCGAAGCCGGTCATTCTTGCTGGCATTGGCGGTACCGAGGCCGCGCAGGAAATCTTTGATCTGGCGCACCGGATTGATGCGCCAATCGTCAGAACCTTGCGCGCCAAAGACTGGCTTGATGACGAGGATCCCATTTGCATCGGCGGACTGGGACTTCTGGGTGGCAAACCGGGACAGGATGCTGTTGCAGACTGTGATTTGCTTTGCATTATCGGTGCGGATTTCCCCTATCAGGAATTCTTCCCCAAAGATGCCAAAACCATCCAGATTGACACCAAGCGCAGCCAGATCGGCAGAAGGCTTGATATTGATGCCCCCTTGATCGGAAGCGCCAAGTTGTCGGTACAGGGTCTTCTGGATCGCATTACGCCCAAGGACACTGAAACGCAGCGCAAACACTGGATCGAAAAAGTCAAAGACCAGCAGGAAGACTGGTCAAAGATCGAGACTTCCGAGAAGACTCCGCTTCATCCGGCAAGCGTCATGTCAGCCATCGGGGAACACGCAGCCGATGATGCCATTTTCCTGGTTGATACCGGAACGACGACGGCCTGGGCCGCGCGGCATCTGCGGGTAAAACGCAACCAACGCTTCACGCTGTCATCCGGGCTTGGCACCATGGCCTTTGCCCTGTCGGGGGCCAATGGTGCCAAGCTTGCCTACCCTGACCGTCAGGTAGTTGCGATTGCTGGCGACGGCGCGTTCAACATGCTGATGGGCGAACTTTTGACTGCTGCCGAATACGACCTGCCGATCACAGCCATTGTCTTTGACAACAGCAAGCTTGGCTTTATCGCCCTGGAGCAGGAAGCAAAGGGCCTGCCCGAACACGCCATCGGCTTCAAAAACCCCGATATGGCGGCCATTGCACAAGCTTGTGGCTGTCTTGGCTTGCGTGCTGAAAACTCCAAGGAGCTCTCCAGCGCACTGTCGCAAGCATTCGCAAGCAACAAGCCAACCGTCATTCAGGTTCCGGTGGACCCTGATGCCCTGATCATGCCGCCAAACCCAACCTTTGCACAGGCCCAGAAGTTCGCCGTTGCCAAGGGCCGGGAAATGCTTGGGAAACTGACGTCTTAGTAGGCTCAACCTTCAGCGCCTGCGTCATTTGGCGCTTGCGACAAAAAAAAGCGTGGCAGCAAAGCTGACCACGCTTTTTTTTAGAGAATGTTTGGTGCGCTTTATCCCAGGCGTTTGACGTGATCGACAACGAAACCGTCTTCGGACGGATAGCTATTTTCGATCATGGCAAGGGCCTTGTTTTCGTCGCTTGCCGCAACTTCATGAGTCTGAACATCAGCCCAGCGATCATCAAAGAGTTCGTGGGATCGGTTCTCTTTGACGCATTCGCGCACAGCCTGATTGTGCAGTTCAACCTCGAATACGGTTTGGCGATGGTCTGTGAATGCAGACATTTCCGCCGCTCTCCTTACTTTTTGTTCGCTGGCGCCGCCCAGACGCCAACCTGTCCTGAACCGGGAATCTCAACCACAAGATACCCAACCATGAGTCTACGTTTCGCACCTTAACGAGCCGTAAATTGTCCGGTTAATTGATATTTCCAGATTAATTGCTCCGGTTTCAAGTGCGAATTTGACATGGCTGCATGATCATATCCCTGATTCAGGGCGTTTCACCGGAAGTGCACTGCAACATGTTGCCTTAAATCGAAAATGCTCCGAAATTACCACCGACGAAATCCGCAAAAATAGAATCCCAACCAAGCCAAATTTGGCGCCTATTTCTGCTAACCCGACATTTTGCAGCGCACACCTTGCGCAATAAAATTACAAAGCCACTCCGGCAGGCTCAGCATAATTCCACGCCACAACGACAGCTCAACCGAAACGGTCTTTTTTCGATATCTGTGGAATTAGAAATTGATCATCCACCCAATGCATCAAACATAAAGGAATAAGCAGAAAACAATCTGCACCAGAACAATGATGCTGCCAGGAGGCTGCAAGAGGATGAACGTCTTTTCCGATATCGCATTTGATGACCACGAACAGGTTGTCTTTGCCAGTGACAAAACCACCGGCCTGAAAACCATCATCGCGGTTCATAACACCAATCTGGGCCCATCACTTGGCGGCTGTCGAATGTGGCCCTATGCCACTGAACAGGAAGCCATCCATGATGTTTTGCGCCTGTCACGGGGCATGACCTATAAGTCGGCCCTTGCCAATCTGCCACTTGGCGGCGGCAAGTCCGTCATCATCGGCGACCCGCGCAGCCAGAAGACGCCGGAATTTTTCCGTGCAATGGGCCGCGCTGTCGAACAACTTGGCGGTCGCTATATCGTTGCCGAGGATGTCGGCACCAGCCCCGAGGACATGGGCCATATAGCAAGCCAGACAAAGCATGTCGGCGGCATCAATGATGGCAAGGACCCGGAACGCACCGGCGATCCATCACCATTTACTGCTTATGGCGTCTTCATCGGCATCAAGGAAGCGGTGCGCTTCAAGCATGGTACAGAAGACGTTAAAGGCATGCGCGTTGCTGTTCAGGGGCTGGGGCATGTCGGATATCATCTGTGCCGGATGCTTCATGCCAACGGTGCAAAACTGATTGTCGCTGACCTTCATGAAGCCAATGCCAAGGCAGCAGAAATCGAATTTGATGCAACCGTTGTTTCGGTCGATGAAATTCTGGCGGTCGACGCCGATATTCTGGCACCTTGCGCCCTTGGCAGCGTGATCACTGATCGCACCATTGAAAGCCTAAAGGTCAGCGTGATCGCCGGGGCGGCCAATAACCAGCTGGAACATGATCGACACGGTGAAATGCTGCATGAAGCAGGTATTCTGTACGCACCGGATTATGTGATCAACGCGGGCGGGGTTGTGGAAGTCTATTTCTGCCGTGAAGGTAAATCAGTCGCTGAAACCAACATGCACATCGAAGGCATCGGTGAAACCGTGCGCGAGATTTTCAAACGCGCCAAGGACCAGAACCTGTCGACCGGCTTTGTCGCCGACCGCCTGGCCGAGGAACGCTTTGGCCTGAAGAAATAACAGCGCCGATCAACAGCATCAGCATTAGGCACAAACAACAAAGGCGAGGCCGTATGGCTTCGCCTTTTTCGTATCGCTTGAATATCTGGAAGCGCCCTACTCGGCGGCAATCGGTTCGATATTGGCCGTTACAGCGGCTGCATCATCACAATCGCAATTGCCACAGGTCTTTGCCTGCAGCAGTTCTGCGCGCATATGGCAGGCGCATTTGCCACATTGCGGCGCACAGCCATGGAAACGGAAGACTTCCGCCGGACGTGTCGCCCCGCCCTGCTCGGCGGCATGGCGGACGTCTTTTTCCTTGAGCGCATTACAAATGCAGACATACATGGTGCGATTGCAATCAGTTATTAATTACGTGCTCTCACCTCTATGACAAATGCGAATGGTTTTCAAACACTTTCGCATCCAATCCGAACAAAAAAATTCCCCGCAAGACCGAATGCCTGCAGGGAATTTCAATAATATTTATATATCACAAGACGTTAACCTGAATCAGGCGGTTGTGATGTGGCTCACTACCTTGGTCACACCCTTGATCCGGCGCACGATGGAAAGCACCTTTTCAAGCTCTGCATCGCTTTGCGCTTCGCCCATGATGTAGACAACATTCTTGACCGACTGCCAGCGATAGTTGACTGACGTCACACCTTTTTCGGCCAATAACAATGCCTTGATCTGACTTTCGATCCAGACATCGGACACCGACTGGGTGGCCGAATCCGTCGGAACGGCATTCTTGCCATATTCGTCCTCGGCCTGATGATAGGCATCAATCGTTTCCTGATCGGCGATCACCAGATGGTCGTGGACGGTTTTGATCCGGTTGTCCTGCTTGACCATCGACATGACGTCGTAATATTTGCCCTTGGAATCCACCATGCCGGTGACCATGACATTCTGTTCCCAGATATCGATATTCACATCCATCAGATAGGTGTGATCGACCTTGGAGAACTCCCCAAGGATGCCGGACTTGATCTGGGTATCGAGCCACTGGTCATTGCCTGTGCGGTCTTCCAACGGCATTTGCAGCGGCCCACAAGCCGCAAGCGGCACTGCCAGCAGTGCACATACCGATACCGTTTTCAGGACACGGCCGAAACCGCGGGTCACCTTGATCATTCCTGTTCTCCTTGTTCATGCCTGCACGACATGGGTCGATTTTCTTGCGTCAGTTCCAACGCCGCAGGACGTCAACTGTTCCGGCCAATACCTATCGCAGCCAATTTTGACAAAAAAAAGCCCAACATCAAACCGGGCAAACGCATCCTATTTCAGAGATCATGAATGAAAGAAAAATGGACCGGGAATTTCTTCCCGGTCCAATTCGCAGATCAATCTTCTTCCATCGACATCAGGGATGCGTTGCCCCCGGCTGCCGTGGTGTTGATCGTGATCGTCTTTTCCGTCGCAAAGCGATGCAGGAAGGCCTCATCAGGCAATGCACCGTCATCCTCTGCCCCGCTATCGGAAATCAGCGACAGGATTGCGCCATCGCGCTTGGCGAGAAGCTGCTTGAACGACGTCACCCGATCAAGCGACGCCACGCACGATACGCCCGCGATGTCGCCATCATACATCGCACCAAGGCCGGTATTGGCACCGACAGCCTTAACAAGCTTGGCCGGAAGGCCCGCCTGCTGTGCCAGTGCCGGAATATCAGCAAGCCATTTCTGATCGCCAGCAAGGATCACCGCATTACCGGCGGCAAGTGCCGCCCCCAAATGACGGATGACTTTTGCCGCATCGGCATCCTTGTCTGCCTGTACCAGATAAACACCACGCCCCTGACAATACAGATCGTTGGTTTCACCGGTCGGACCGGGCATGCGGGTCGGCGCGACAAAGCCGTTCTCCGAAAGGGCAGCAAAGTTCGCAACATGATCCGCCCCGGCGATCAGGGCATCGTTGCCAGATGCCTCCATCTTGGCTGACAGCTTTTCAAGAATGGTCACCCGTGCATTGCCATCGGTGGCCTGCCATTCTTCCTGGGCTGCCAACATCGCGGCATATTCGTTGCTTGCAATGACATCCTTGACGATGATCGGCGCGCGATCGTCTGATGCCTCGTCGTTGGAGATGGTATTTTCATGGGCGATCGGCTTGGCAAAGCGCTCGACATAGTGCGGACCACCCGCCTTTGGGCCGGTACCGGATTTACCCTGCCCGCCAAACGGCTGCACACCGACCACCGCACCGATCTGGTTGCGGTTTACGTAGCAGTTCCCGACGCGCAGCTTTTGGGAAATTTCCCGTACAGTCGTGTCAATACGCGAATGGATACCAAGGGTCAGGCCATAGCCCGATGCATTGATCTGATCGAGGATCTTGTCAATGTCACGTGCCTTGTAACGCACCACATGCACGACCGGGCCGAACACTTCGCGTTCCAGCACATTGATTGATGGAATTTCGAAGCAATGCGGCGCAAAGAAATTGCCGCCCTCGCACTCCGGAAGCGTGTCACAAGCATGCAAAAGCTTGGCTTCCTTCTTCATGCGTTCCGCATGGGCTTCAAGAACCTTGCGCGATTTTTCGTCAATCACCGGACCGACATCAATATCAAGGAACTTCGGATCACCGACGCGAAGTTCCTTCATCGCACCGACCAGCATGTCACACAGCTTGTCAGCAATGTCTTCCTGTACAAACAGGACACGAAGGGCCGAGCAACGCTGACCAGCCGACTGGAAGCCGGAAATGATCGCGTCTTGCACGACCTGTTCGGGGAGTGCGGTCGAATCAACAATCATCGCATTCTGACCACCTGTTTCGGCAATCAGCGGCAACGGCACACCCGGACGCTTTGCCAGCGCCTGGTTGATAAGCTGCGCAGTTTCGGTTGACCCGGTAAAGGCCACCCCGGCAATGCGCGGATCATTGATCAGTTGATTACCAATCACACGCCCAGGCCCCGGCACCAGATGGAATGCCGAGCCGGGCACACCGGATTCAAGGATCAGTTCTGCAGCACGGGCTGCAACCAGTGAAGTCTGCTCTGCCGGTTTGGCAATAACAGCATTTCCTGCTGCCAGCGCCGCGGTCACCTGCCCAAGGAAGATCGCCAGCGGGAAGTTCCATGGGCTGATGCAAACAATAACGCCACGGCCTTCAAGCGGGCTGCCTTCGCGGAAGGTTTCCTCTGCCCGGTTGGCGTAGTAGCGGCAAAAATCGACCGCTTCACGTACTTCGGCAACGCCATCAAGGTAAAGCTTACCTGCTTCGCGTTGACACAGGGCGATGAACTCGTCCATGTTTTCTTCAAGCAGATCACCCAGACGGCGCAGTGCTGCTGCACGATCACTTGCCGGCGTCTTGTTCCAGGTCTCATAGCCCTTGACGGCCGCCACCACGGCGGCGTCGACGTCGGCCTCGGTCGCCTGAACAAGGTCACCAACCTTTTCATTCAGTTTTGCCGGGTTGATGACATCCACCGGTGTTCCGGAAACAAGTTTGCCGTCAATAAGCGGGGCTGCGTTCCAGGTCTTGTCCTTGATCCCGGCAAGCTTGGCACTGAGCGGCAAAAGCTTTTCCGTGTCCGTCAGATCAATCCCGCGCGAGTTCACACGCGTCGCACCGTAAAGATCAATCGGTGCCGGGATCTTCGGATGCCCCTTGCGCGGAAGGGCTGCCATCTTTTCGATCGGATCGGCGATCATTTCCTCGATTGGCAGTTGTTCGTCCTGAATACGGTTCACAAAGCTGGTGTTCGCACCGTTTTCCAGCAAACGACGCACCAGATAAGCCAGCAGGTCTTCATGGGTGCCAACCGGCGCGTAAACACGGCACGGAACGTTTTCGCCGTTCTTGTCGACGATCTGCTCATACAGGGCTTCGCCCATGCCATGCAGGCGCTGGAATTCAAAGGTGCGATCATTGCCCGCCATTTCAAGAACTGATGCCACGGTATGGGCATTGTGGCTTGCGAACTGGCAATAAAACGCATCGCGGCGCGACAGCATGTATTTCGCGCACGCCAGATACGACACATCGGTCGATGCCTTGCGGGTAAAGACCGGATAGCCGTCAAAGCCGTTTTCCTGACTGAATTTGACTTCGGTATCCCAATAGGCGCCTTTGACAAGGCGGACCATCATCTTGCGCCCGACCTTGGTCGACAGATCTGCCAGCCATTCCAGAACATGATAGGCGCGCTTCTGATAGGCCTGAACCGCCAGACCATAGCCTTCCCAACCATCAAGATCCGGGTCGGCAAAGACAGTGCCGATGACATCAAGCGACAGGTCAAGCCGGTTGGCTTCTTCGGCATCGACGGTAAAGCCGATGTCGTATTTCTTGGCCAACAAGGCCAGTTCCTTAAGCCGCGGGGTCAGTTCGGTCATCACCCGTTCATAGTTGGCAAAGTCATAGCGCGGATGAATCGCTGACAGCTTGACCGATATACCCGGGCTGTCAATCGGGCCGCGGCCATTGGCAACACGTCCGATATCGTGAATCGCAGTTTCATAGGCCTTGTAATAGCGATCGGCGTCTTCCATCGTGCGGGCGGCCTCGCCCAGCATGTCATAGGAATAGCGATAGCCTTTTTCTTCGTTCGCCTTGGCGCGCTCGGATGCCTCATCAATGGTGCGGCCCATCACGAACTGGCGTCCCATGATTCGCATCGCATGGTTAAACGCCTTGCGAATAACCGGCTCGCCAGACCGGCCGATCATGCGTTTGATCAGGCGGCCCGGATCGGCTTTTTCCGCCTTGCCGAACTTGATCACGCGCCCGGTCAGCATCAATCCCCAGGTAGAGGCATTGACAAAGAAACTGTCGGAATGGCCCAGATGGCTTTGCCAGTCGGCATCAAACAGCTTGTCCTGAATAAGTTTGTCTGCAGTCACCGCATCAGGCACGCGCAGCAAAGCTTCGGCCAGACACATCAGGATGACGCCTTCCTTGCTCGAAAGCTCGTATTCATGCAGCAGGGCATCAATGCCGCTTTTGCCGTTATCAGCGTCGCGGACACGCGCGACAAGCTGATAGGCGCGACCCTGAACACGCGCAGTTTGTTCCGGGGAAAGACGCGCGGTTTCGATCAGGCTTTCAACAACGGTCTCTTCATCGGCGCGATAGGAATCGCGAATTTTCTGACGGATTTCGTTTGGCTTGGGCAGTTCGGTACGGAACATCTTCTAAAGCCTCTCCCTGATGTTTGACTTTTGCCACCCCCGAAGAACGCACGTAATTCCAAGCGCTTCAGGGCCTGTTACACCTCTATGGTTACCGACAATATTATTTCACCCGAAAAATGTGCTGCCAATTTTCCAAAAAATACGATATATCATCCATTGTTTTCACATTAATGCAGTCACATACACTGGATGGGTGTCCTTAATGCAGAAGAACCACAAAAGCCTGGACAAGATTGACAAACAGATCCTCCGCGAACTGCAAAATGATGGTCGCATGTCCAATGTTGAGCTGTCGCGCAGGGTCCACCTCAGCCCGACCCCATGCCTTGAGCGCGTTCGTCGCCTCGAACAGAACGGCTTCATAACCGGGTATATGGCAACTCTCGACCCGCGCAAACTCAACCAGGCGCTGGTGGTCTTCGTTGAAATCACCCTTGATCGCACCACACCAGACGTCTTTGACGTCTTTGCCGCAGCGATCAAAAAGCTCCCCGAGATCGAAGAATGCCACATGGTCGCGGGTGGCTTTGACTATCTTGCGAAACTGCGCGTCGAGGACATGTATGCTTACCGCGAGTTCCTTGAACGCCTGTCTTCTGTTCAGGGTGTCGGTCAGACTCATACATATGTCGTCATGGAAGAAGTAAAAGTCCGACCGGGCATCGTGATCCCGTGACCATGGCCTGGTCCTATATTTTTTTTGTTGATTCGCAACAACTTAATAGATCAAAATCGTCTCCACCCAAGCAGGCGTCAGATCTGTCGGAAAAGTTGTTGGTGAAAACAGAACGGAAAACAGGTGCAGGAACATGTCTGAAGTCAGCTTCTATTTTGATTTCTCGTCACCTTATGGCTACCTTGCCGCCGAACGGATGGAAGACTTCGAAAAGCGCAATGGCGTCACAGTCGTCTGGCGCCCTTTCATGATTGGCGCTGCATTTAAACAAACAGGCCAAAGCCCGCTTCTTGATCAACCGATCCGCGGCACCTATTTCCGACACGACATGGAACGCTGCGCACGCCTGCAAAACGTGCCATTCCAAATTCCCGACAACTTCCCCTATGCGGCACTGGTTCCGACCCGTGCCTATTACTGGCTTGAATCACGATCTCCGACGCTGGCGCGCAAGTTTGCCAAGGATATCTATCGCGGCTATTTCGCCGACGGACTTGATATGTCCAACCCGGAAAATGTTTTTGCCGCCGCGACCCGCCATTCTATCAATGCCAGCGAAATGCGCGCAGCTGTCGAATCCCAGAAATGGAAAGATCATGTGCGCACTGTCACCGAGGAAGCCATTGCCATGGGTGCCTTTGGTTCACCGTTCTTCTTCTATGAAGACGAACCCTTCTTTGGGAATGACCGCATTGATCAGTTGGCGCAGTGGATTTCACTGCGCAAGAACGCGGCAGGCAGTCTGATCGACTAGCACCCCCGACAACTACCAAGACCGGATCTGACCAGACCTTTTGCACCTGCGCATCGCCGTGCGCGCACCCTTCGCGGACGCAACAAACACGTCAATTCAATCCGTTACAAGAACGTCAAATCCTATATAGATAATTTCGGTACTAAAATACCGATTTAATATTGACGTTTACGTAAACTTCACCCATAACAACAGCCATAAACACCCTGTAAGCGGGCCGAATTGCCCACAACAATAAACGGTGAAAACGGACGATGACGGTACTGAAATCTGCGGTTAATGCCCGTTCAGAAGAATTCCGCAACAATGCCGACCATATGGAACAGCTGGTTTCCGATCTGCGCGATCAGATCGCGGCGGTAAAACTGGGGGGCGGTGAACGTGCCCGAGACCGTCATACCGGACGCGGCAAGCTCCTGCCGCGTGAACGTATTCGCCAGCTTCTTGATGTCGGCTCCCCGTTTCTCGAACTCTCGCAGCTTGCCGCACATGGCATGTATGGCGACGAAGACGTTCCGGCGGCGGGCATCATTACCGGCATCGGCCGCGTTTCAGGCGTCGAATGCGTGATTGTTGCCAATGATGCCACGGTCAAGGGTGGTTCCTACTATCCGATGACGGTGAAGAAGCATCTTCGCGCACAGGAAATCGCACTCGAAAACAACCTGCCTTGTATCTATCTGGTCGATAGTGGCGGTGCCAACCTGCCCCGTCAGGACGATGTATTTCCGGATCGCGACCATTTCGGGCGCATCTTCTTTAATCAGGCAACCATGTCGTCCAAAGGCATCCCGCAAATCGCGGTTGTCATGGGGTCCTGTACTGCGGGTGGTGCTTATGTTCCGGCGATGTCCGATGAAAGCATCATTGTCCGCAAACAGGGCACGATCTTTCTGGGCGGTCCGCCGCTGGTAAAGGCCGCGACAGGCGAAGTCGTCTCGGCCGAAGACCTTGGCGGGGCTGATGTTCATTGCAAAACATCCGGTGTGACCGATCACTATGCACAGGATGACAGCCACGCGCTGTCGATTGCACGCGATGTTGTCAAAAACCTGAACTGGACCAAAAATCCGGGCCTGACATTGACCGAACCGCGCGCACCGGCCTATGACCCGCGCGAGATTTATGGCGTGGTGCCGACCGACACCAAAAAGCCTTATGACGTCCGCGAAATCATTGCGCGCATTGTTGACGGGTCGGAGTTTGATGAGTTCAAGGCACAATACGGCACGACGCTTGTGACCGGCTTTGCCCGCATCTTTGGCTATCCGGTCGGCATCATTGCCAATAACGGCATCCTGTTTTCCGAAAGTGCGCTTAAGGGTGCGCATTTCATCGAACTTTGCGCGCAGCGCGGCATTCCGCTGGTTTTCCTGCAAAACATCACCGGCTTTATGATTGGCCGCAAATATGAAAGTGGTGGCATCGCCAAGGATGGCGCAAAACTTGTCACCGCTGTTGCCACCGCCAATGTCCCGAAATTCACCGTCCTGATCGGTGGTTCATTTGGCGCGGGCAACTATGGCATGTGTGGCCGTGCGTACAATCCACGCTTCCTGTGGATGTGGCCAAATGCCCGCATTTCCGTCATGGGCGGCGAACAGGCGGCCAATGTGCTGACACAAATTCGTGCCGATGCCATGGAAAAACGCGGCGAAACCTGGCCAGAGGCCGAGCAGGAAGAGTTCAAGGGCCCGATCCGCGATCAATACGAAGAACAAGGCCATCCCTATTACGCCTCCGCGCGGCTTTGGGATGATGGTGTGATTGATCCGGCCGATACCCGAATGGTTCTGGGTCTTGGCCTGTCAGCTGCGCTTAACAAACCGGTCGAGGAAACCCGGTTTGGCGTCTTTAGAATGTGAGGCCGCCATGAGCAATGTAAACACCGATAACATATCCGATGCGGCGATCTGTGAAATCACCGATGCCGGAATTGCGACCATCACGCTGAACCGCCCGGAAATTCACAATGCCTTTGATGATGCCCTGATCGCCGATCTAACGGCCAAGGTTGAGGCGCTTGAAGCCGATCCTGCGGTCCGTGTGATCATCATGACCGGGGCTGGCAAAAGCTTCTCGGCCGGTGCGGATCTTAACTGGATGAAGCGCATGGCGGGCTATAGCCATGCTGAAAACCTTGCCGATTCCCGCGCGTTGGCGAAACTGATGAAGGTTTTGAATTTTGCATCAAAACCGACCATCGCACTGGTCAACGGGGCTGCCTTTGGCGGCGGGGTTGGTCTGGCTGCGTGCTGTGACATCGTGATCGCGTCCGATCGTGCCAGTTTCTGTCTGTCGGAAGTCAAGCTGGGCCTGATCCCGGCGGTGATTTCACCTTATGTTGTTGAGGCCATCGGAGTTAATCACGCGCGGCGCTATTTCCTGACCGCCGAGCGATTTGATGCCAAGACCGCCCAGCAGATTGGGCTGGTACATGAACTCACCACAACCGATGAACTGACTGCCCGTGGACAGGAAATGGCAAATATCCTGCTGGCCAATGGGCCAGACGCAATGCATGCCGCCAAGAACCTGATTTATGCCGTCGCCAATAAACCGATTTCAGATGCCGTGATTGATGACACAGCACAGCGCATTGCCGATCAACGCGCAAGCGACGAGGGCCGCGAAGGTGTCGGTGCCTTTCTGGAAAAACGTCCCGCGAACTGGAGCAAGAAATAACATGCCGCGCAAACTTCTGATCGCCAACCGCGGTGAGATCGCCTGCCGCGTGATAAAGACCGCCCGTCGCATGGGAATTGCCACGGTTGCTGTTTATTCCGATGCCGACGCCAATGCCCTGCATGTCAAACACGCTGACGAGGCGTACCATATCGGCGCGCCCGCCCCCAAGGACAGCTATCTGCGGACCGACCGGTTGCTTGAAGTCATCACACAATCGGGTGCCGATGCCGTCCATCCGGGCTATGGGTTCCTGTCGGAAAATGCCGGTTTTGCCGATGCGCTTGAAAAGGCAGGCTGTGTTTTTGTCGGCCCGCCGGCAAGTGCGATCCGCGCCATGGGGTCGAAATCCGAAGCCAAGAAAATCATGGGCAAGGCCGGTGTCCCGCTGGTGCCGGGCTATCACGGCGAAGATCAGGACCCTGACCTTCTGGCGGCCGAGGCCGACAAGATCGGCTATCCGGTATTGATCAAGGCATCCGCCGGGGGTGGCGGCAAAGGCATGCGTGCCGTTGAAAAGGCATCTGAATTCAAGGACGCCCTGATCAGCTGCAAACGCGAAGCCGCAAGCAGCTTTGGTGATGACCATTGCCTGATTGAAAAACTGATCGTCAAACCGCGCCATGTCGAAATTCAGGTCTTTGCCGACAGCCATGGCAATGCGGTTTACCTGTTTGAACGTGACTGCTCCTTGCAGCGCCGCCATCAAAAGGTGATTGAAGAGGCCCCGGCACCCGGTATGAGCGAAGAGCTCCGCGCCCAGATGGGCAAGGCCGCTGTCGATGCCGCCAAGGCAATTGGCTATCAGGGCGCAGGAACAGTCGAATTTCTGCTGGACGCGTCGGGTGCGTTCTATTTCATGGAAATGAACACCCGCCTTCAGGTCGAACATCCGGTGACGGAAAAAATCACCGGCGAAGACCTTGTGGAATGGCAATTGCGGGTGGCCGATGGCGAAAAACTGCCAAAGGCGCAGGAAGACCTGTCGATCAACGGTCATGCCTTTGAAGTCCGGATCTATGCCGAAGACCCGCAGAATGACTTCCTGCCGGCAACCGGCAAACTTGTTCATATGCGTATGCCACACGAAACCGATCATGTGCGCGTTGATACCGGCGTTTATGAGGGCGGCGAAGTATCGATCCATTATGACCCGATGATCGCCAAATTGATCACCTGGGATGTGGACCGCCCATCCGCGCTCCGTCGCATGGCGTCCGCACTTAATGATGTGCAGATTGTTGGTGTCACCACAAATACCGGCTTCCTTGGCAATATCGCCCGTCATCCGGCCTTTGAGCGTGGTGATGTCGAAACCGGCTTTATCCCGAATTATCAGGATGACCTGATCCCGGCCCCCGGCACACCGGATAACGAAGCCATGGCTTTCGCCGCCCTTGATATCCTGTTGACCCGCGATACCGAGGCCGCCCGCTATGCCGCGCAAAGCAAAGATCCCTATTCGCCCTGGCACAGCACAGCAGGCTTTCGGCTGAATGACGATAACCACCATGACCTGATCCTGCGTCATGATGGATCGGACATGCTGGTAAAGGTGCATTACCGCGATCAGGGCTACGTCATCGATATGCCTGATGGTAGCGCTATCATGGCGAGTGCCGAATATGACGATAATGGTGCCATCGTTGCCCGGCTTGATAACGTGCGCAAACGCGCGTCAGTCCTGCGCGACGGCAATCGTCTGATGATTTTCCGCGATGGCCGTTCCGACCGCCTGGACATCTTTGATCCGCTGGCTGCAGCCGGTGGCAATGAGGGTACGGGTGGTGGTCTGACCGCTCCGATGCCTGGCAAGATCATCGCTGTTATGGCAGAGGCCGGTCAATCGGTCACGGCGGGTGACAAGCTGGTCGTGATGGAAGCCATGAAAATGGAACACACCATTTCAGCCCCCGTCACCGGCACGGTCAAGGAAGTGTTCTTTGGTGTGGGGGATCAGGTTGATGATGGCGCAGAACTGATTGCGATCGAGGAGGCCGAATAATGGCCCTGATTTCCGATCTGCCAAGCCATGTCAAAATCGTTGAAGTCGGTCCGCGTGATGGCCTTCAGAACGAAAAGGCAATGGTCCCGACCCAAACAAAGGTCGAGTTGATCCATCGTCTGAATGATGCCGGATTATCGGTGATCGAAGCCACCGCCTTTGTCAGTCCAAAATGGGTGCCGCAAATGGCCGATGCACCCGATGTCATGGCCCAGATCACCCGAAAACCCGGTGTGACATACCCTGTTCTGGCCCCGAACATGAAGGGTCTTGAGGCCGCGATTGCAGCAGGCGCAACCGAGGTTGCGGTTTTTGGCGCGGCATCGGAAAGTTTCTCGCAGAAGAACATCAATTGCTCAATCACTGAAAGCCTTGATCGCTTCCGCCCGGTCGCGCATGCCGCACGCGAGGCCGGCCTTGCGGTACGCGGTTATGTGTCGTGCGTGCTGGGTTGCCCCTATGAAGGCGACATCGCGCCTGAAAAGGTCGCAGAAGTCGCCAAGGCGCTATATGACATGGGCTGTTATGAAATCAGTCTGGGCGACACGATTGGTACCGGGACGCCGGCAAAGGCACAGGCGATGATTGCCGCTGTTGCCAGGCATGTCCCCACCGAAAAGCTCGCCGCGCACTTCCACGACACCTATGGTCAGGCGCTTGCCAATCTTTTGGCCGTGCTTCAGATGGGTGTCGCCACAATCGACAGCTCCGTCGCCGGCCTGGGTGGCTGCCCCTATGCCAAGGGGGCCAGTGGCAATGTCGCGACCGAGGATGTTGTCTATATGCTGAACGGCCTTGGCATCAAAACCGGTATCGATCTTGAAAAGCTTGCCGATACCGGAAGCTGGATTTGTGATCAGATAGGAAAATCAAGCGCATCGAAGGTCAATCTGGCCTTGGCAGCAAAAAGATCAACGCCCGGGGACTAAAGGATGGGCCCGTGCCGTTTCAATGACACTGGGCCCACCAACTTCAGACGCATCAGATCAGGCAGATCGAACCGCATCAAGGAACGTTCCAACCTTTTGACGCAGCATTTCAGATTGCTCGGACAGTTCACTTGACGCTGCAAGCACCTGCTCGGCTGCGGCACCGGTCGAACCAGCTGCTTCATTCACACCAGCAATATTTGCCGAAACCTCGGTCGTGCCGGTCGAGGCTTCCTGCACATTGCGCGTGATTTCACCGGTCGCAGCCCCTTGTTCTTCGACAGCACTTGCGATGGTCGCGGCAATTTCACTGATTTCTGAAATGGTCGTCGTGATAGAGGCAATCGCATCGACCGCCCCCTTGGTTTCCTGTTGAATACCAGTGATCTGACTGGTGATTTGTTCGGTCGCCTTTGAGGTCGCCGTCGCAAGGTTTTTGACCTCTGCGGCAACCACAGCAAAGCCCTTGCCAGCGTCACCGGCGCGCGCCGCCTCAATCGTGGCATTGAGCGCAAGAAGGTTGGTTTGTTCGGCAATGTCACTGATCAAACCAACGACATCCCCGATCTTCTGGGCAGCCTCGGCAAGACCGCGCACCTGTTCATTGGTACGCTCTGCATCGGCAACCGCACGATTGGCCACCTGCGAGGATTGCGCCACCTGTTGGGTGATTTCAGAGATCGAAGCGCTAAGCTCTTCGGTGGCACTGGCAACGGTCTGTACGTTATTTGAAGCCTGCTCGGCTGCAGCGGCAACGATGCTTGATTGCCGGCTGGTTTCCTCGGCCGTGCTGGTCATGCCAGTTGCAGTTGCCTGCATTTCGGTTGATGCCGATGCCAGGGTCTTGAGAACAACTGAAACGTCGGTGTCAAAGCCCGATGTCAGATCGGAAATCTTCTGAGCCCGCAACTCACGACGTTTTTGCGCCTCAACTTCCTGTGCGGCCAGTTCATCGGCACGGATCATGTTTTCCTTGAACACCAGAACCGCGTTGGACATGTCGCCAATTTCATCCCTGCGACCCTGTCCCGGGATATCTGACTGTTTGTCTCCGCCCGCCAGTGATTTCATGGCATCGGTAATGGCCCCGACTGGACGCGAAATCCCGGTACCAATGACCCATGCCGCCGCAATCCCGATGACAATGGCAATGCCTGCAAAGACCTCTGTTATGATCGTTGCAGAGCTCACAGCCTCCTCAGCATGCTGTCCGAGAGTTTCCTGCTCTTTCTTGACTTCAAGTTTCAGTTTTTCAAGGTCTTTGGAAACAAGACCGCCAAGTTCTGCCAAACGTCCGCTTACAAGACTTTGCCGATTGGGATCGGATGGTTGCATGGCCGCAATCTGGTCAAACACGGACTGAAATTCCGCCAGCTCTTCTGCGGCGGTGGTCGCGACCTGCAACCGGTCAGGCTTCACCAGCATGTCGACCAGGCCAGTATTGTAATCAATTGCCGTCGCAATTCGCTCCTTGACCGTTTCCGCCGATGCCGGGGCATTCGTTTCAATGAACTCATTGATGTTAACACGCGCTTCGAGAAGATTGGCCTGCACACGGGCGGCCTGATTGGTTTGCGAGGCAATGACGCGATACCGGGCAAAGTCATCGCCGACAATACCAATCGAAATTACCGCATACAAAGACATGGCTGCCAGAAGCACCAGAACCAGGCCGAACCCGCCAAAAACCTTCGTAGAAATTTTGAGGTTATTTAAAAAGGCGGTCATGTAAGTCTCCCACATATATATTTCTTATTTTTGTCATATGGGTTTGGTGACACGATCACGTCGGAAGCATTGTGATCAAAGTCACAAGGCAAATATCTGTCCACTGAAAAGCTTGCCGCGACAGGAAGCTGGATTTGTGATTTGATAGGAAAATCAAGTGCATCGAAGGTCAATCTGGCCTTGGCAGCAAAAAGATCAACGACCGGGGACTAAAGAATGGGCCCGTCAAAATACAGCTTCAGACGGGCCACCCCAAACGATCTGCCAATGATTGGCCGCTGGCTGCATGTGCCTGAAGTTGTCCGCTGGTGGGGCGATCCGGATGAGCAGATTGAACTGATTTCCGAAGATGTCGAACTGGCCGAAATGGCGACACTGATTGTCTCGTACCGCAATCGGCCGTTTGCCTTTGCCCAGCATTACGACGCCCACCAATGGCCACAGGCACATTTTGATCCGTTACCTGAAAATACACGCTGTCTGGATGCATTTATCGGTGTGCCCGATATGATGGGCTGCGGGCATGGTCAGATGTTTCTGAAAATGCTGACCGCCCAGCTGTTCGAGCGTGGAGCGCCCATGATCGGGATTGACCCCGATCCTGAAAACGAACGCGCCATTCGCTGCTATGAGGCGATTGGTTTTGTTGCCGGGCGGGAATATGAAACCGCCAAGGGCCCGTGCCTTTTGATGACACTTTCCCCGCCCGACAAAAGATCATCATGACGGCAATCAGACTGCCCGCACAGCGGCCAGGAAATCCTCGACCTTGTGACGCAGGCCTTCAGATTCCCGCGACAATTCTGATGCCGCACTCAGCACCTGCTCGGCAGCAGCCCCGGTGGAGCCCGCCGCTTCGTTCACGCTGACAATGTTTGACGTCACTTCTGTTGTACCAACAGAGGCTTCCTGAACATTGCGGGTGATTTCAAGGGTGGCTGCTCCCTGTTCCTCGACCGCACTTGCGATGGTTGCTGAAATCTCGCTGATCTCGGCAATCGTCGATGAAATGGTGCCAATGGCGGTTACTGCCCCATCGGTTTCATTCTGGATGCCGGTGATCTGATTGGTGATGTCTTCGGTCGCGCGCGAAGTTGCCGTTGCAAGATTTTTGACCTCTGCCGCGACAACGGCAAAGCCCTTGCCCGCATCGCCGGCACGCGCCGCCTCGATGGTGGCGTTCAGGGCCAAAAGGTTGGTTTGCTCGGCAATATCGCTGATCAGTCCGACCACATCACCGATCTTTTGGGCTGCTTCGGCAAGGCCGCGGATCTGGGTGTTGGTTTTTTCGGCATCCTCGACCGCGCGATTGGCAACAGACGAGGACTGACTGACCTGCTGGGTGATCTCGGAGATCGAGGCACTGAGTTGTTCCGTTGCGCTGGCAACGGTTTGCACGTTGGTTGATGCCTGTTCGGCAGCGGCTGCGACGATACTGGACTGGCGACTGGTTTCTTCGGCGGTGCTGCTCATGCCCGTGGCGGTTGACTGCATCTCGGTCGCCGCAGAAGCAAGTGCCTTGAGGATAACCGACATGTCCTGATCAAAGTCCGCTGTCAGTTCATTGATTTTCTCTGCACGTCTTTCCCGGCGCTTGACGGCCTCTGCTTCCTGGGCGGCAAGCTCCTCGGCACGGATCATATTTTCCTTAAAGACCAGAACCGCCTTGGACATATCACCGATTTCATCGAAACGATCCTGTCCGGGAATGTCGGTCTGCTTGTTGCCGCCAGCCAGTTCCTTCATGGCGTCGGTAATTTGCTGGATCGGGCGGGAAATACCCGATCCGATCTTCCAGGCGGCAAAAATGCCAAGGATCAACGCCACACCGGCAACAATGGCCGTAATAATCACAGCCTGCGAAGCAGCCTTGGCCGCACGCGGACCGATTTCATCCTGTTCGTGCTTGACGGTCAGCTTCAGGTCTTCAAGGTTCTCAGCCACCATCGGACCGATTGTGTCGAGTGTATCGGTCACTATCTGATCACGGGCCGGATCCCCGGCAGACATTGTGGCAACCTTGGCAAAGGCCGCGCGATAGGCTTTCAGGCTTTCGCCAGCAACTTGGGCGACTTCGATCATTTCATCGGTATCAAGCAACTCAACGAGTTCGTCATTCAACGTTATCGCGCTTGCAAGCCGGTCATCGACATTTTTCGCTGCCGCACTTTCGCCGGTCAGCAGAAACTGCTTTACCGAAACACGCGCCTCCAACAGGTTGGCCTGCACACGTCCAGCCTGATTGGACTGCAAGGCGATATGACGATAGCGCACGAAGTCATCTCCGACGCTGCTCACAGAAAGCTCCGACCAGATTGAAGCGATTACGAGCAAAACGAGGATGACGCCAAAGCCGCCATATACCTTTGTGGAAATCTTGAGACGATTGAACATCGACATAAATGAGGCCCCTAAGCAATTTATCTCTCCTCATTAGTCATATTATATTTTCACAATCATCGCGCGATATACTGGGGACTATCTCACTATTCTTTATTGACTGTAATCCTACCCTTACGGGGCGTCATATACGTGCAGGAAATTCACATATGCATACCATGACATATAGGTTTTAGTGACTATAGAAAAACTTCGAAGTAATTGTTTTGTAATATTTTTCGAAACCAAGATCACTGCTATATGTTCGCCACAACACAAAAAAAGGGGCACCTTTGCAGGCGCCCCTTGATCGCAATTCCACGGCCTGTTCGACCATGGTATTAAGTATGGTATTACGATCCTAGGACTGCAACGCGGCGCGACGACGTTCGCGCAGGGATTGTGCCGTTACCCGACCATCACCGGTCGGCTGATAATAAACCGACATTTCCTTGAGCGCGGCGCGCACCTTGTTCAGGGCGACGTCACCTTCAACGTTAAGGTCATAGGAATCAAAGCCGCAACGGTGCATATAAAGGATTTGGTCGCGCAGGACGTCACCAACTGCCCGAAGCTCGCCCGTGAAGCCCATACGTTCGCGCAGCACCCGGGCATAGGAATATCCACGACCATCCGTGTAGGCCGGGAAATTGACCGTGATGATCGACAGACGATCAAGATCATCTGCCAGATCTTCCGGCGCATCCCCCGGGTTCAGCTGAACACCAAGACCTCCGTTACGCCCCAATAGGCTGTCACGTTCTTCCTTGAAACGTGCAAGCGGCACGATCAGGTTTTCATCGCTTGATGGCAGATCGCCTTCGGCGTCAACCGTGATCCACTCCTGTTCGATCAGGCTGTCATTTTTAACGATCGCCATAAAGAACCTCCTTGAACGGATCCATGCCAACACGCCGATAGGTGTCGATGAAGCGCTCACCGCTTTCGCGGATATCAATATACTTGGTCACGAGGCTTTCGATGGCATCGACCACCTCGGCCTCAGAGAAACCGGCACCGGCAATCTTGCCAATCGAGGCATCCTGGCTGGCATCGCCGCCGAGGGTGATCTGATAGAATTCCTTGCCGCGTTTATCGAGGCCAAGAATACCAATGTGGCCAACGTGGTGATGTCCGCAAGCATTGATACAGCCGGAAATCTTGATCTTGAGTTCGCCAATATCATGTTGGCGATCAAGATCACCAAAGCGTTCGGAAATCCGCTGTGAAAGCGGGATAGAACGCGCAGTGGCAAGTGCGCAATAATCAAGTCCCGGGCAGGAGATGATATCGGTCACATAACCAAGGTTTGCCGTGCCAAGTTCTGCGGCGTCCAGTTCGCTCCAAAGTGCGAACAGGTCGGCCTTTTTGACATGCGGCAGAACAAGGTTCTGTTCATGGGTCACGCGAACATCGGCAAAGCTGTATTTTTCCGAAAGATCGGCAACCAGTTCCATCTGTGTATCGGTCGCGTCCCCGGGAATGCCGCCAATCGGTTTCAGCGAGACGTTTGCAATCGCATAGCCCGGCTGTTTATGTTCGATCACATTCGAACGCACCCAGTTGGCGAAACGACGGTTTTCCGCTTTGTGGCGTTCGAAGTCGGTGTCGTCGTCAGACATGGCTTCAAACGCCGGCGGTGCGAACTGTTCGATGTAATGGGCGATTTCCGCATCATCAACGCGCAGCGACCCGTCCTTGATCTGGGTCCATTCCTCTTCGACAAGCTCGCGGATTTTATCAATGCCTTCCTCGTGAACGAGGATCTTGATACGTGCCTTGTACTTGTTATCGCGACGGCCAAAGCGGTTATAAACGCGCAGGATGGCTTCGAGATACGAGAACAGATCATTCTTGCCGATGAAGTCGCGAATGGTCTTGCCAACAAACGGCGTACGACCAAGGCCACCACCGACGATAACTTCAAAGCCGGTCTCGCCCGCATCATTCTGATGCATGCGAAGACCGATATCGTGCACTTTCACGGCCGCACGGTCATTTGGCGATCCGGTAACAGCGATCTTGAACTTACGCGGAAGGTAAGTGAATTCCGGGTGGAAGGTCGACCACTGACGGATCAGTTCGCAATAAGGGCGCGGATCTTCGATTTCATCGGCCGCGGCACCGGCATACTGGTCAGTCGTCGTATTACGAATGCAGTTGCCCGATGTCTGGATGGCGTGCATTTCGACCTTGGCAAGATCCAGCAACGCGTCGGGGATTTCATCAAGTTTCGGCCAGTTATACTGGATGTTCTGGCGCGTGGTGAAATGGCCATAGCCCTTGTCATATTTGCGCGCAATCATGCCAAGCTGGCGAAGCTGGTCGGCGCGCAGCGTGCCATAGGGAACGGCAACGCGCAGCATATAGGCATGAAGCTGCAGATACACACCGTTCATCAGACGGAGCGGACGGAACTGTTCCTCGGTAATGTCACCGGCAAGACGGCGTTTTACCTGTTCGCGGAACTGTTCAGTGCGTTCATGAACAAGCTGGCGGTCAAAATCGTCATAACGATACATGGGGTCTCTCCTTATACCGCCTGATAGCCAAGGTCCTCGCGGACACTCGGGCCTTTGGTGCGCAGAACTTCGCGGTATTTTGTCGGCACGAGATCCGCGCCCTGCTGTTCGACATCAATCAGATACGGCCCGACAATCACTGTGTCGAGTTCGGGCGCACTTGCCTCGGCCAGAAGCGCATTTGCGGCTTCCTTGTCTTCGGCGGTGCGGGCATCGTTGATGTTTTCGCTCCAGCTACCATCACTGGTCAGGAACACCACCAACCCGTCTTCCAGACGGTTTGCCGTGACAACTTGCAGGGACATTCGGTTCTCTCAGCCTGTAAATCTCTCGGGTTTGGTCCTGGCACGGACCTTTTCTGCACCAGAATTTGGCTGATTACCCCTTATTGGTCAAGTTTTTTTGTGAAATAACATATACTACACTTAATTAAGTGTTTTAATAATCCGCTATTGACCGTTTGACGTACGGGTTCTACCTCATCAGTCATCGAACACCAAAGCACAAGAAACCTTCCTGATATGCCTTTGAACATCATCAAACTGAGTGTCGGCACGGATAGCCGCGAAAGCCTGAAAGAATGGCAGACCTATTTTCAGGCCATGCATGGACGGATCTTTCACACCACACGCATGACACCCAAGCGCAAGACCGAGATTCTTGATGGTGGATCAATTTACTGGGTCATCAAGGGTGCTGTGCGCTGCCGCCAGCGGGTGATTGATCTTGAAGAATTCGTCAATGAGGAAGGCACGAAATATTGCCGCATCGTGCTGGATGATGAACTGATTGCCACGCGCCCCTACCCGCATCGTGCGTTTCAGGGATGGCGTTATTTCCCCGATGACAAATGCCCGCCCGATGAAAAACAGGGTGGCGGCACCGATGCCCTGCCAGATGATATGGCCGATGAATTGCGTGACCTTGGGTTAATCTGAGGTCAGCCCTCCACAGGGGCGTCCGCCTCATCCGGATCAATTTCGCGCAAGGTCTCAGCCACTTCATTTTTTAACCAGCTGACAAATGCCTTTACGCGCGGACGTCGAAGGTGCTCTTCCGGGTAAACCAGATAATATGCCCCGCTTGATGCAACACTTTGCGCAAAAGGCCGCACGAGATTGCCCGCCGCCAGATCAAGCGCGGCCAGGCTTGTGCGCGCCATGGCAATCCCTTGCCCCATCAGAGCAGCCTGAATGACCATGTCGCCGGAGTTAAATCGAAGACCGCGGCTGACATCGACACCTTCGGCACCGACGCCGTCGAGCCAGAATTCCCAATCGGCGGCATGTGGATGATCCATAAAGGTGGTGGCATCATGAAGCAATTGGTGCCCGGCGACATCGGCGGGGGTTTTCAGTTCCGGATTGGCGGCAAGATAGGCAGGGCTGCACACCGGGAAGGACTCGTCACGCATCAGCATCTCGCAAACCAGTCCGGGGTAATGACCACTGCCGAACCGAACAGCCAGATCAATGCCCTCTGTACGCAGATCAACAAGCCGGTCATCTGCATGAATGCGCACATCAGTATCAGGGTATGCATCACGGAAATGCCCCAGACGCGGCACCAGCCATTTCACGGCAAAACTTTGCAAGACACTGACAGTAACCACCCCGGTTTCCTCGACCCGGGTCAGGCGTTCGATCTCGTCAGCGATCCTTGAAAATCCGGCTGTAGTTGCCTGCGCCAGCTGTGCACCCTCTTCGGTCAGATGGATCTGACGTGGCAGCCGATGAAACAGCTTGAACCCCAGATACTCCTCAAGTTGGCGGACCTGCTGGCTGACCGCCCCCTGTGTGACAAACAGTTCTTCGGCTGCTTTTGTAAAGCTCAGATGGCGGGCGGCGGCATCAAAGGCGCGCACGGATTGCAAGGGCGGAAGCCGCATAAGATCCACTCCAAATCTATGGATTAGAAATGCTAATCCGTTTGATCAGAAATACTCGTTTGTTCTGCATAAGATATAGCCGCAATATCATCTCAACAGCAATCATTGCATTAGCAATATTAACTCTTGGAGAGAATGATGGCTTACTCGCTTAGCCCTGCTCCTTCTGCCGTGGAGCGCCAGCCCAGAGCACATATCCGCTCGTTCTTCGCCACCGTTTTTGGCCGCCTGAATGATTTTAACAACCGGTTTGAACGGCTCCGTGCAGCGCGTGAAGAACGCCGCACTCTACTTAGTCTGAGTGATCATCTGCTTTCGGATATCGGTATTACTCGCGCCCAGGCTGAAGAAGAATACCGCAAGTCTTTACGACTGCGCTAACCCCGCACGGGATCTGTCCTGAAGCACCCCGCCCCCACGGAACAAACAGCAAGACAGATCCACCCTTCGTGCCACCGCACACCCTGCCGACCGCCCGATCAATGCCCCACATTGATCGGGCTTTTTCATACGCAACACATCAGTGCCCGCATTCCCCGCTATTTGATCCATTGCATTGCGACAGGCCGATTTATCGCGCAAAGTTATGGCGATATCTGGTTACAAATGACGGAACGCGGCGCATGACAGCGGAAAAGAAAACGCCAAAAAAGTTTGGCAAAACGACTCAGGATGACACAACTGATGCGTTGGCCAATGCCACGCGGCGCACAGCCAAAAGCCGGTCGGCTGCCAATCGCACCGATGCCCTGTCCACGCTTGATAGCGAAGCGAAAGATCGGTTCTTGCTGGATTCCGAAAACATGACGATGGACCGGCTTGACGACTTGCCGTCTGCCGCAGGCAAAGCAACCAGTCAGAACCTTGGCAACATCCCCGACGACAAGCTTCCGCCTGATATCGACCTTGATCCCAAGGCGCAGGCAAAGAAGATGCGTGGCAAGCAGTATCTGGAACTGATTGCGCCACTTCATATTGAACTTTTGAAACTGCAAAACTGGATCAAGGCCGAGAACCTCAAATCCCTGATCATATTTGAAGGCCGAGATGCCGCAGGCAAAGGTGGCACGATCAAACGGTTTACCGAACACCTCAATCCGCGCGGCGCCCGGATTGTTGCGCTTGGCAAACCCAACGACCGCGAACTGACACAATGGTATTTCCAGCGCTATGTCGAACACCTGCCAAGTGGCGGGGAAATCGCGCTGTTTGACCGGTCCTGGTATAACCGGGCGATGGTCGAACGGGTTATGGGATTTTGCAGCATGTTTGATGTCAGTGAATTCCTGCAATCCGTGCCGGAACTTGAACGTATGCTGATCCGGTCCGGTATTCACATGACAAAGTTCTATTTCTCGGTCAGCAAGAAGGAACAGGCGCGACGCTTCAAACAGCGCCAGACCGACCCGCTCAAACAATGGAAGCTGAGCCCGGTTGATCTGGCATCCCAGAACCTGTGGGACTCCTATACCGAAGCCAAACGCGACATGTTCTTCCATACCTCGACCACCGACAGCCCATGGGTCATTGTAAAATCTGATGACAAGAAACGTGCACGCATCAATGCCATTCGTTTCTATCTGTCACAGTTTGATTACCCCGGAAAACGACCGGAAATTCTGGTTTATGACCGCCGGATCATCCACAGCGTGGCCGAAGAACTTGACGAGGACTAGGGGCATTCAATCTGTCTGGTCTTCCAGATCGTGAAAACATTGTCACGGTCACATTTGCGTTCATTGACATTGCCATCACTGCAACCTTTACTGGATGAACATAAACCTTCGGGAGGCAAACGATGGCAAAATGTGCATTTATCGGTCTGGGTGTCATGGGATATCCGATGGCCGGTCACCTGCAAAAAGCAGGTCACGACGTTACCGTGTATAACCGTACCGCCGCAAAGGCGGACAAGTGGGTTTCCGAATTTGGTGGATCGTCCGCCCCGACCCCGGCCGCGGCAGCAAAGGGCGCGGAGTTCGTCTTTTCCTGTGTTGGCAATGATGACGATCTGCGCAGCGTGATGCTGGGCGATGGCGGTATGTTTGCTGGCATGGACAAGGGTTCTGTCCTGATTGACAACACCACCGCGTCCGCAGATGTCGCGCGCGAACTGTATACCGCGGCCAAGGATATGGGCATCTCATTCATCGACGCCCCGGTTTCCGGTGGTCAGGCGGGTGCGGAAAACGGTGTTTTGACCGTCATGTGTGGCGGCGATCAGGATGCATTTGATCGCGCCGCCCCGATCATTGATGCCTTTGCCAAGTCCTGCAAACTGATGGGCGAAAGCGGTGCTGGACAGTTGACCAAGATGGTCAACCAGATCTGCATTGCCGGTCTGGTTCAGGGCCTTTCGGAAGGTGTCAATTTCGGCGTTAAGGCCGGCCTTGATATGGAGAAGGTTCTGGATGTGATTTCCAAGGGTGCTGCGGGAAGCTGGCAAATGGAAAACCGCGGCAGCACCATGGTTGAGAACAAGTTCGACTTCGGCTTTGCCGTTGACTGGATGCGCAAGGATCTGGGCATCTGCCTTGAGGAATCCAAACGCAATGGTGCCCGCCTGCCGGTCACAGCCCTTGTTGATCAGTTCTATGCCCAGGTGCAGGAACGCGGCGGCAATCGCTGGGATACCTCCAGCCTGATTGACCTGCTGTCACGCGGCTAAAACACCCGCGCCTTAAAGATTGAGACAAACGAAAAGCGCGGCCTGATGGGCCGCGCTTTTCGCATTGATATAGTGTTCGGCGATTACAGACCGGCGCGCAATAGCGGCTCTACCTGATTGCGGTAATTGGCCAGCGGGCCGTTATCGAAATAGCCTACAGCACACTCAAGAACGGAATCCCGTGGCGGTTCCTCACCCTCTGCCAGGCTTTCCTCAAGGTTATCGCGGCTCGATTTGCCAAGACGTTCGATCTCGATATCCTGCTCGCAGGTTGTCGCTTCAAGCGTTGCAAGAGACTGACGTGGATCGCGACGGCGCGACGGCAAGGCGTGCTCAAGATCAATCTCACGCTCGAACTCCTCGGCATCGGCCAGTACGACCTCGATATCGGGGATCACACCATGGCCCTGCACGATGTGGTTTTCCGGCGTGGTGTAATATCCGGTGGTGATTTTAAGCCCACCGCCCGAGGTTAGCGGCATAATCCGCTGCATGGAGCCTTTGCCAAAGGATCGCTCGCCAATGATGATGCCGCGCCCGTTTTCACGAAGGGCGGCTGCCATCAATTCCGCACCTGATGCCGACCCACGATCAAGCAAGATCGCCATCGGAACATCTTCAAAGAAATCGGAACGATCCGCTTCATAACTGCGCAGTTTCCGCTCGCCGCGCCCTTCGGTCGCGACAATCAAACCATCTTGCAGGAACTGGTCTGCAATGTCGGCGGCACTATCGAGCAACCCGCCCGGATTGCGGCGCAAATCAACGATGACCCCGCGCGGCGATGCAATCCGGTCTTCGAGTTCACGAAGGTATTCCTGCGTCTGATCAAGTGTCGTGGCATCGAAACGAGACACACGGATATAGCCAATATCCTGATCAATGATGCTTGCTGTAACAGAAGGCACTTCAATCCGTGCACGCTTTACAGTGACATCAAAGCTGTCCTCAACACGTTTAATCGTCAGCGTCACCGGATCACCGACGCGACCGCGCATACGCCGGACGGCTTCCGAGATTGGCTCTCCGACCATGTGATAGCCATCAATATGCGTAATACGGTCGTCAGGGCGAAGGCCGGCACGGGCGGCGGGCGTGTCATCAATCGGCGAGACAATCCGGATGCGTTTTTCATCATCAAGCGCAATGACAATGCCAACACCTGCAAAGCTGCCTTCAGTACTTTCCTGCAGGCGGCGGAACATGTCATCCGTCATATAGGCGCTATGCGGGTCAAGATCATGTAACCCGTCATCAAGAACCGCACCTACGACACCAAGCGGTGATGTATCATCGGTCTCGAGTTCGCCAAGCACGGCGATGCTGTTATCAATAAACGCCATTCGGTCGATTTTCTCGACATATGTCTCGGACAGAACCTGAAGTGCTTCGACATACAGCTTGTCAGCATGAGCAAATTGTTCCGCACTCGCACCTGCGGTTACGCTGGCACGGTAGGCATCAAGAAATCTGCGTTCTTCATCGCTTGGCCATGCCGGTCCAGCACACGCCACCAGTCTTGTTCCGGCGAACGAAATCAGCACCGCAAACAAAATTGGCAATATTCCTTTACGCAGCAACAGCTTGCTCCTGTCCTTCGATACAATCGACCGGATTGTCATCCGTTTTCTTTTTGACGTGTTCAACAGTAAGTCTAGCCTGCCTTTTTTCGATTGGCGACCCCCGGACGCGCAATAGTTGACTAATCACGCAACTTTTACCTGTTGAACACATCAAACACCGGCCTTTGCAACATATCGGAAGCATTTCGTCGTTTCGCCAGTGGCCAAATGCGGAACAACTGGTTCAACCAATGTTGAATACATCCTTTCACAATATCTGACGAAACTGACTCGATCTTAAATCCCCGGGTCGTTATGCTACCACCCAACAAATAAAGTTGGCACAAAGCCGACTGTTCCGAGCGGGCGGCTCATCATTCAGGGAGACGTCTTTTTTCATGAGCGACTTTAGCCCACCCATCTCAGATATACGCTTTCTGATTCATGACGTGATTGGTCTTGATACCGTGTCCAGGCTGCCGCCATTTGGCGAAACAAGCCCGGATCTGGTTGACGCAATCCTTGAGGAAGCAGGAAAATTTGCTGCCTCAGTTCTCGCACCGTTAAATCGGGTCGGTGATCAGGAAGGCGCGAAACTTCTTGCAGACGGCACGGTTAGCACGCCGACGGGCTGGAAAGAGGCCTATGCCCAGTTTTGCGAAGGCGGCTGGCAAGGAATTTCTGCCCCCGAAAGCGAAGGCGGCATGGGGTTGCCGATCTTGCTTGGCGCGGCAGTTGCCGAAATGTGGCAGTCCGCCAACATGGCGTTTGCATTGTGCCCGATGCTTACATCCGGTGCGATTGAAGCCTTGACTGCGCATGGTTCGGAACAGCAACGTAAACTGTATCTGTCGCGTCTTGTTTCCGGTGAATGGACCGGCACCATGAACCTGACAGAATCACAAGCTGGTTCCGATCTTTCAAAGGTTCGCAGCACGGCAATCCTGCAAGATGACGGGACCTACAAGGTTTCTGGCCAGAAAATTTTCATCACCTATGGCGATCACGAGATGACCGAGAATATCGTGCATCTTGTTTTGGCCCGCACACCCGATGCGCCCGCCGGGGTCAAGGGCATTTCGCTGTTTATCGTTCCGAAGTATCTGGTTTCGGATAACGGAGAAATCGGCGCGCGCAATGACGTGACCTGCGTGTCGCTTGAACACAAACTTGGCATTCACGCCAGCCCAACCGCGGTTTTGCAATTCGGAGATAACGGGGGTGCTACCGGCTACCTGATTGGCGAAGAAGGCAAGGGATTGGCCTATATGTTCACGATGATGAACAATGCCCGCCTTGCAGTTGGCCAACAAGGTGTCGCCATTTCCGAGCGCGCCTTTCAACAGGCTCTTGAATGTGCCAACACACGAAAACAGGGCCGAGACAGCAAAACTGGCGAAGAAGCACCGATCGCAGCTCATGGAGATGTGCAGCGTATGCTGATGCGCATGCGGTCATCCACCGAGGCGGCGCGCGCGCTTTCACTTTACACGGCCAGCCAACTTGATCTTGCGCATCATTTGTCTGACGCAGATGAGCGTGCCGCTGCGCAGGCCCGCGCAGACCTTCTCATTCCGCTTGTGAAAGCTTGGTCGACCGACCTTGGGGTCGAAAATGCTTCGCTTGGGATACAAGTGCACGGTGGCATGGGCTTTATCGAGGAAACCGGTGCGGCCCAGCACCTTCGCGATGCCCGCATTGCGCCAATCTATGAGGGCACGAATGGCATTCAGGCTCTCGATTTCATAGGACGCAA
>NZ_DBGS01000059.1:64687-82668 GCF_002295455.1 Thalassospira sp. UBA848
GGCGTTCGTGAGGACAATGAAGCCACTGAACTTGGCCACGCATGCGATGCGCTTGATCATGCTATTTCTGAACTTGAAGGATCGACAGAGATCGTCCTTGAACGCGGCGCGAAAAATGCCGAGATGGCGCAGGTGCTTGCAACTCCTTATTTGCGCCAAGCAGCATTGTGTATTGCCGGCTGGTTGATGCTGCGCTCCCTGCAGATGGTGAAAAAAGCCGGTACACCGGAAGACCTTGGATCAGGCAAAACGCAAAGCTGTTTGTTCTTCTTTGGTCAACTTCTACCAGAGGCCGATTTTATGGCCGCACAGGTCCGCAATTGCACGGACCCGAAGATGCTCTAGGCACAGCCTTATTTTCGCCGTGCTTCTTGACCAAGGATATGGTGCATCGCCGCTATCGACTGATTAAGGCGGTGCACCCATTCCGCCCTATCCATCAACCCTGCCGTTCTTTGCTGTACTTCTGGCCCAACATTCGGAAATTCCGCAAGATTTCGCCGGATTTGATGACAATTTCCTGTTTCGATTTTCAATTGCTTCTCTATAATCCGCCCAATGAATCGCTTAACCCGATATATGCTGAAACAGCTGTTGATCATGATGGTCTTCGTGACACTGGGTCTCCTCTGTGTCATCTGGCTGTCGCAAAGCTTGCGCTTTGTCGAAATGATCGTGAATCGGGGGCTGTCGATCACCGTATTTTTGCAGCTGACGTCCTTGCTGCTGCCCAGCTTCCTGACGATCATTATTCCGATCGCGTTGTTTTTCGTGATTGTTTTTACCTACAACAAACTCATTCAGGACCGCGAACTGATCATCATGCGCGCAGCCGGGCTTAGCCAGTGGGCTCTCGCAAAACCGGCATTGATGGTGGCGCTGCTTTCGACATCAGTTTGTTACTTTCTCACCCTTTTCTATCTTCCCTACAGTTACGAACAGTTCAAGGAACTGCAGTTTTCAATCAGGAATGATTTTTCATCAGTTCTTCTGCAGGAAGGCAGCTTTACCGATCTTGACGGATTGACCGTTTATGTGCGTGAGGTTGGCCGGGACAATGAACTGCTTGGCATCCTGGTACATGACGCACGCGATCCCAATGCTCAAACCACAATGATGGCGAAACATGGCGCCCTGGTCAGAACCGACGATGGGCCACGTATTGTTCTGCTCGACGGTAACCGCCAGGAAGTTGACCCCGAAGACGGCACCATGTCGATCCTGTATTTTGATCGCTATGCCGTGGATATCGCGCAAGGGGGAGCAGATGAAGGCATTCGCTATCAGGAAGCCCGCGAACGCAGCGTCTATAATCTGTTGACCGGAACCCCACCCGACATCGCCCGGCACGATCTCGGTTCGTTCCGAGCAGAAGGACATGATCGCCTGATTTCGCCGCTTAATGCTATTGCCTTTGCAAGCATTGCGTTGGCTGTACTTGTTTCAAGCAGTTTTTCCAGACGTGGCCAGACAGGCAGGCTGCTGGCGGCGATTGGTGTGATGGTCTTGTGTCAGGCTTCCGGTATTGCGATGAAAAACCTTGCCGCCAAGAACCCGGCACTTGTTCCGCTGATGTATATGAACGTATTGCTCCCGATTGCTGTCGGACTTTATTGGACATTCCGTGGGCCTGTCGTCAAGGCACGGCGCGCACAAGCTCAAGAGGCAGAAGCATGAGGATTTCACCGCTTCTGACCTGGTATTTCGGCAAGCATGTGCTTGTATCTATTCTGTCAATTTTGGCCCTTTTGATCGGGCTAATCCTCATCGGTGATACGATCGAGTTACTCCGGCGTGCTGGTGGGAAGCCCGATGCAACGGTCAGCATAGTATTGCAGATGGCGACCAGCCGTATTCCATTCATGACCGAGAAAGTTCTGCCCTTTGCCGTTCTTTTCGGGTCCATGTTCTCGTTCTGGAAGTTGACAGGCAATCAGGAACTGGTCGTAACGCGGGCCGCCGGCGTTTCAGCATGGCAGTTCATGCTGCCGCCTATCCTGTGTGCTCTCCTCCTTGGTTTTATTCAGGTGGGCGCTCTAAATCCATTATCCTCGATTCTGCTACAGAAGTACGAAACGCTCGAAGCGCGCTATCTGCAGAATAACGCAAGCGTGATGAACCTTTCCTCAAGCGGGCTTTGGCTGCGACAAGGCACACAGGATGGCCAAGCTGTTATCTATGCACGTTCCGTCAATCGGCAGCAGGGCGATCAACTCGATCTTCGAGACGTCACAATATTCCGGTTCGAAGATGCCGACAGTTTCACAACCAGGATTGATGCCGGACGTGCGGTACTGGAACCAGGCACTTGGCATTTCTATAATGCATGGACTTTTGTTCCGGGTCAGGCCAGCACATTCTCAGATGAGCTGATGTTGCCAACCAATCTTACCACCCGGAAAATCCAGGATAGTTTCGCATCACCAGAAACCATGTCATTCTGGGACCTGAAACCCTTCATCACTTTGCTTGAGCGTGCTGGTTTTAACGCAACCCGCCATCGCATTCACTTTCACGGCCTGTTGTCGAGACCTTTACTTTTATGCGCAATGGTTCTGATAGCGGCTGCATTTTGCCTTAAATTTTCTCGACGTCGGCGCGCATCGCTTGTTATCGGTGGTGGTGTCGCAACAGGGTTCATACTCTATTTTTGCACAGACGTAATTTCGGCTTTGGGTGTTTCAGGGGGCATTCCGCCCATTTTGTCGGCTTGGGCCCCTGCGGGGATTTCCTTGTTACTCGGGGTATCCACTTTGCTGCATCTTGAGGATGGCTAGCCTATGGTCATGGCGGGGGGAATGATAAAAAGATTAGCAACAGGCACCATTCTGGGCTGTGGAATTTGCATTGGCGGGGGGCTTGCAAACATGTATCCCGCAATGGCCCAAACAACTGACTCAGAAGTTCGCCAACCAGCCCCGGCCATTCTGTTTAGCGCAGATGAGGTTGATTACAATCAGGATCTTCAAACAGTCACCGCACGCGGGAATGTCGAAATCTCACGCGAAGGCAGGATTTTGCTTGCTGATACAGTAAGCTACGACCGTTCACAGGACGTATTGACGGCTTCAGGAAATGTCAGCATTACCGAGCCAAGCGGCGAAGTGACCTTTGCAAGCTATGTCGAGCTGAGTGGTGATTTCAAGGAGGGCATCGTCGAAGACATTTATGTCTTGCTTGACGAGAATACCCGTATCGCCGGATCTGGAGCCCGACGCAGCGGAGGAAACTTCACCGAGATAGCCAAGGCTGTCTACTCCCCTTGCAAGGTTTGCGAAGACGATGGCGGCAATTCAACCCCGCTTTGGCGTATTCGCGCAGCTCGCGTCTTGCATGATGCCAATGCCAAAACAGTAGAATATAAAGACGCGCGCCTCGAAGTTGCCGGTGTGCCAATTCTGTACTCGCCCTATTTTCAACACCCCGACCCAACCGTCAAACGCCAATCAGGCCTTCTCGCTCCCTCCTTTGGCAGTACCAGTCATGTTGGTAGCTACTTCAGTCAGCCTTATTACTGGGCGATTGATAAAAGCAAGGACATGACGTTCACTCCCACCTACACGACGGATGAAGGCCCGTTGCTCGCGACAGAATACAGACAACGCTTTGACAGTGGCGAGATGGAATTCGTCGGCAGTGTGACCAATGACAATGAAGACAAGTGGAAAGGACACATTGATGCAGAAGGCCGGTTCGATATTGATCGAACATGGCGTTGGGGCTTTGATGCCGAGCAAGCGACCGAAAAAACGTACCTGTCGCGATACGGCTTCGCGTCGCCATCAGTTCTGACATCCAACTTGTTTACCGAAGGTTTTCGGGGAGCAAGCTATACTCGGGCAGACGCGTATTACTTCCAGGGTTTAAAGAGCGATGATGATCGAGACACGACGCCGTTGGTACTTCCGCACATGCAGTTCCACGGACAGTCTTCTCCTGCGAAATACGGAAGTGTCACGACGCTTGACCTCGACGCATTGTCCCTAACCCGAAAAGAAGGCGCAAATTCACATCGCGTTTCTGCCAAAGCAGGGTGGGAACTACCGCATGTGGGCACAATGGGAGATGTCACCAAATTAAGCCTCTCTGTCCGCAGCGATAATTACATCGTTTCAGACGTTAGCCGTACCGGCAAGAGCGACTATGACGGCTACGCGGGCCGCATCCTACCGCTCGCTGCGATCGACTGGCAGATGCCGTTTGTGAGCAACCAGGGTGCATACCATCAGGTTATTACCCCAATGGCGATGGCCGCATGGTCTCCGAACGGTGGCAACCATGATGAAATTCCCAATGAGGACTCCCAATCCTTCGAGTTCGATGACATCAATCTCTTTGCGCATGATCGCTTTGGCGGTCTGGACCGCGCAGAGGACGGCTTTCGGGCAAGTTATGGTCTTGAATGGGGCGTTTATGGGCCCGATGGAGGCTACACCAGCGCCATGGTTGGCCAAAGCTATCGTGCCAACGAGAATGACACGTTCGCCGCTGGTTCGGGCCTAGATGAACATCTTTCAGACTATGTCGGGCGCGTAACTGTGGCGCCTAACCAGTATCTTGACCTGACGTATCGCTATCGACTGTCAAATGACGATTTTTCAGCTCGACGGAACCAAGTTTCCGCCAGTGCCGGCTCACTTGATACGTTGCGTATAAATACAACTTATGTCCACTTCACTGACGATGCTGGCAGTGAAGAGTTTGAGGAACGCGAAGAGCTGTATTTTCAGGCACAACGTCGTTTCAACCAGTATTGGACGGGTCGTGCCTATGGACGTTATGACATAGATCAGTCTGACCCCTTGGAATATGGCGTCGGTTTCGTTTATGAAGATGAGTGCTTCATCTTCGATGGTCGTATTCGCAGAACCTTCTATCAGGATCAGGACCTTGGCGAGTCTGACGAGTTCCTTTTCCGTTTGGTCTTCAAGACCCTTGGCGAGTTTGCATCTGCAGCCGGATTGTAAGTTAAAATGGTTTCCAAATTTTCGATTTCTACATCCTTGAAAATCTGTGCTGTGATGATGGCCGTCACGCTTTCAATGTTGACAGCACCACTTCGCGCCCAGTCCCCTGTTGGCGTCGCGGCGGTGGTGAATGACGATCCGATTTCGATTATTGACCTTGTCGAGCGCATCAAGCTTGTGGCCGTCTCCTCAAATATCGAGATGACGCCCCAGCGCAGCAATGAAATGGCGCCGCAGATTTTGCAGCAGCTGATCAATGAAAAGCTGCAAATGCAGGAAGCAGAGCGTCGTGGTATTGAGGTTAGCGATGAAGAGATCGCACGTGGGAAATCGATAATCGAGCAAAATGCAGGCCTGCCGGATGGCATGCTTGATACCTATCTCGCAGAACGTCAGGTCGCCCCGGGAACCCTTGAAAATCAGATCCGGCCGCAGGTTGCATGGCAGAAGGTTCTGGGCACCATGCGTAATGAAGTCCAGATTTCCGACTCAGAAATCGACGACAACCTTGAACGCATCGTCAGCAATCAGAACAAGCCACGAAACCGAGTGCAGGAGATTTTCCTGCCGGTCGACAATCCTCAAGACAGCACACGTGTATATCAGACCGCACAGGAAATTCTGGACGCGGTGAACCAAGGTGCAGATTTCGGTGGTCTGGCCCGGCAATTCTCCGCAAGTGCCAGTGCCGCCAACGGTGGTGACCTTGGTTGGCTTTACGCCGGTGAAATGGCGAGTGACTTACAACAGGCCGTCAATCAGCTTCAGCCCGGTGACGTCAGTGCCCCGATCCAGACCATTCGCGGTTACTACATCGTGAAACTGCTGGATCGTCGTGTAGGCGATACCAATGCAGTGACAGACACCCGCCTAGATCTTTATCAGCTGTTCGTACCGATCAATGGCGACATGCCGCAGGATCAAATTGATGCCAAAATCGCCGTTCTGCAAAACACCCGCGAAACTGCCAATAGCTGTGACGCCATGGCAAACGTTGCCGTGGACCTTGGTTCCGATCTGAGCGGCAAGATGGAGGGCATTTCGCCCGAAGAACTCTCCGGTCCGATCCGGCAGGCCATCGGCAATCTTGAGCAGGGCACGCCATCCAATATTGTTCGCGTTGATGGCGGAGCTCTGATGGTCATGATTTGCAACATCACCGAAGAGAGCAACCTACCCAGCCGTCAGGACATCGAAAACCGTCTGCGGATGGAACGTCTTGATATTCTGGCACGTCGCAAACTTCGTGAACTGCGTCGCCAGGCCTTTATTGATATCCGGATCTGATCCGGTCAACAGGACCCAGACAGGATGACAGAAATCGCCCCCATCGCGCTGACCATCGGCGAGCCCGGCGGCATCGGGCCGGAGCTTGCGGTCAAGGCATGGCTTCGGCGCACGCAGGATCAAATCGCGCCATTCTGCCTGTTATCCCCTGTCAGCATTGTCAAACACGCAATCACGCAAAGCGGAAGTAACGTTCCGCTAAAGGTTATTGACACGATTGACGAGGCAGCATCAACATTCAAACACGCCTTGCCGGTTCTAGACGTCGCGAATATTACCACCGATATCGTTTCAGGTATTGCATCGCCGAGAACAGCAAGTGTGGTGATTGAATGCATCACAAAGGCCGTCGAATTGGCAACCCACGGCGACGCGTGTGCCGTCGTGACCAATCCGATCCAGAAAAGTGCGCTTTATGAAGCGGGTTTCAGCCATCCCGGCCATACCGAGTTTCTCGCGGAACTTGCCGGTCCGGGAACAATTCCGGTCATGATGTTGGCCAACAGCAAGCTGCGTGTTGTTCCGCTGACCATTCACATCGCGCTCAAGGATGTCCCGACACAGCTGACAACTGAGCTGATTGTCGAGCGTTGCCGGATCACGCATCATTCTTTAAAGGATGCTTTCGGGGTCACATCTCCGCGCCTTGCCATTGCAGGCCTGAACCCGCATGCGGGCGAGGATGGCGCGATGGGCTTCGAAGAACAAACCATAATGCGCCCCGCGATCGAACAGCTTCGTGGCGAAGGTATTGATGTTATCGGGCCACTGCCAGCAGACACCATGTTCCATGAAGAAGCACGGGCGAACTACGATGTGGCACTTTGCCCGTATCACGATCAGGCACTGATCCCCGTCAAGACACTTGATTTTCATGGTGGTGTGAATGTCACGCTGGGATTGCCATTTATAAGAACATCACCAGATCATGGCACCGCGCTTGATATAGCAGGCAAAGGTATCGCGCGCCCAGATAGCTTGATCGCAGCACTCAAGATGGCAGCAGAAATGGCAACAAAACGCCTTGCGACGGGAGCCTGACCGACGTGTCAGAAGACAACGACAATACTGGCAAACTTGCCAATGATGGCCTTCCGCCTCTGCGCGAAGTGATCGCAACCCATGATCTTTCGGCACAAAAGAAATTCGGCCAGAACTTCCTTTTTGATTTGAACCTGACCGGGCGCATTGCCCGCGCAGCAGCACCACTTGACGATGCCACCGTAATTGAAATCGGTCCGGGCCCTGGCGGCCTGACGCGTGCGTTGCTGTTTAACGGTGCAAAAAACCTGACCGTGATCGAGCGTGATCCGCGCTGCCAGCCGGTTTTGGAACAGATCAGCAATCATTACCCCGGTGCGCTGCATGTCATTGATGGCGATGCGCTGGACGTCAACGTTACAAAATTGGGCCCGGCCCCGCGCAAGATCGTCGCCAACCTGCCCTACAATGTTGGCACACAGCTATTGCTGGGCTGGTTGATGCAGATTGATCAATTTGCCAGCCTGACCCTGATGTTCCAGAAGGAAGTCGCGGAGCGCGTCGTGGCGGGGCCAAAAACCAAGGCCTATGGGCGTTTATCGGTCCTGTGCCAGTATCTGTGTGACTGTGACATCCTGTTTGATGTCCATCGCAGTGCCTTTACACCACCGCCCAAGGTAACCTCCGCTGTCGTGCAACTCCGGCCCAAGGCAGACCGTGGCACGGACATCAATCTGGATAGCCTGGCCAAAATCACCCAGGCTGCCTTTGGTCAACGGCGTAAAATGCTGCGTGCCAGCTTGAAGACATTAAACGTCAATGTCGGAGAATTGCTTGCAAAGGCTGGCATTACCGAAACGGTGCGAGCAGAGGAACTGAGTGTCGCGGACTTCGTTCGCCTCACACTGGTCCATGATGAAATGGCCGCTTCTTAAAGCGGCCATTCTCGTATCCGATATCAATCGGTCAGAAGCTTTTTGACAAAGTCCGGCAGGCCCGTTTGACGTTCGCGTTTGATGCGTTCGGCGCCAATGATGTGCCGAACATCATCAATGCAACGATCAAGATCGTCATTGATCAGCACATAGTCAAATTCTTCCCAATGGCTGATCTCCGCCCCGGCCTTGGCCATACGTTTCATAATCACGTCATCGGCATCCTGCCCGCGATCACGCAGGCGGCGCTCCAGTTCACCCGATGAAGGCGGCAGGATAAAGACCGACACAACATCGTCTCCGCCCTTGTCGCGCAGTTGGCGGGCACCCTGCCAGTCGATGTCAAACAGCACGTCACGGCCTTCCGAAAGCGCCTTTTCAACCGGTCCAATGGGCGTCCCATAGTAATTGCCAAACACTTCTGCCCATTCAAGCAGTTCGTCATCGGCGATCATATGTTTGAATTCATCAACCGATTTGAAAAAGTAGTGGGTGCCTTCTTGTTCACCGGGGCGGGCCGCACGCGTTGTTGCCGACACAGACAAGGAGATCTTATCGTCGTTTTCTAGCAACTGACGGGTGATTGTCGTTTTACCGGCACCCGACGGGGCACAGAAAACCAGCATCACACCACGGCGGTTATGCGGATCAGTCATCAAGGTTCCTTCCCTACCCGCTTATTCGACGTTCTGGACCTGCTCGCGGAGCTGATCGATGATCACTTTAAGCTCCATCCCGCAATTGGTCAGTTCAATATCGTTGGCTTTCGAGCACAAGGTATTGGCTTCGCGATTGAATTCCTGACACAGAAAATCAAGCTTGCGCCCGATAGATCCACCCTTTGAAAGCATATCACGGGCAGCCGTGATATGGGCTTTAAGACGATCAATCTCTTCGCGGATATCGGCCTTGGTGGCGAGGACTGCAGCTTCCTGATGCAGGCGTTCTGGATCGAACTTGCCCGCATCCATCAATTCTTCGACCTGACGTTTCAGACGATCCTTGATCGCCTCGGCACGGGCTGCCTCGCAATTCTGGGCGCGGGTCACGGTTGCTTCGATGTTATCGATATGTCCGCGCAGCATCGCATCCAGCTTTTCGCCTTCTTCGGCCCGGTGGGCGGCCATCTGATCAATTGCGTCATTCAGGCTTGCCAGCACGGCGGCGTCATTGGCGTCCCGGGTTGCTTCATCTTCCTGCGGCTCATAGGCCTCAAGCACACCGCGTACGTTCATCAGATCCGCGATGGTGCCGCTCGACAAGCTGCTGGTATTGTCAAACTCCTCAGCAATCTGAACCAGTTCGGAAAGCAGTTCCCGGTTCACCGAATAGGCATTCGTATCACCAGACCGCGACACATTTAGCGTGACGCCCATATTTCCACGTTTGAAGCGTTTGGAAACCGCGTCGCGTACCTTGGCTTCAAGGCGTTCAAACCCGCCATTCAGGCGCAGGCGAACATCAAGCCCTTTGCCATTGACGCTGCGCAACTCCCAGGTCCAGCCAAAACCATCTGCAGCGCCATCAACGCGCGCAAAGCCGGTCATGCTTGAAACGGTCATACTTTCATCCAATCTGCTTTTGTGTTTCGGCGTTTATAACGATTGCCCCCTGTTCCGCCAAGGGTGAACACCGATCGTCCACGCGATATCGACAATATGGTATTGATTGCTGCTATTTCATAATGCTGCCCTATTGCTGCAGCATGTTCCGCAAAAATCGATACTGATAATTCAAAACGTCGTAAGAGCAAAAATGTCCTTTCAGTACAATGCCATTCTGATCACTGGTGCCAGTTCCGGCATAGGAGCGGCGCTTGCCCGCCATTTTGCGCGTACCGGCGTGACGCTTTTTATCAGCGGGCGCAACCAAACGCGTCTGCAACTCGTGGAAAATGACTGCCGGGCAGCCGGGGCAAATGTGTATGCCGATATTCTGGATGTGACATCGCGCGAAACCATGGAGGCTTACGTCACCCATTGTGACGAAATCGCCCCGCTTAGCCTTGTCATCGCCAATGCCGGTATTTCAGCGGGCACCGGCGGTCTTGGCGAAAGCCCCGAACAGGTCCGCGATATCTTTGCCACCAATGTTGCCGGGGTTCTGAACACCATTGATCCTGCGATCAAGGTCATGCGCACGCGCAAACGTGGGCAGATCGCCCTTGTTGCATCGCAGGCTTCCTGGCGCGGTTTACCTTCTGCCCCGGCCTATTGTGCCAGCAAGGCAACTGTAAGGGTTTACGGCGAGGGATTACGCGGCGCATTGGCTCCTGACGGTGTGAAGGTAAATGTCATCTGCCCGGGCTTTGTAAAAAGTCGCATAACCGATGCCAACGATTTCCCGATGCCATTCTTCATGCAGGCCGACAAGGCCGCAAAGAAGATCGTGCGCGGGCTTGAGCGCAACAAGGGCATGATCGCCTTCCCGTGGCAAATGAACCTGATCATCGGGATGCTTAAAATGACACCGCAGTGGTTGATGGATCTTGCAGCATCCCAGATCCCGAAGAAAACGTCATCTTCCGATACCCACGACGGCCACTAAAAGGAAAGGCGGCATCAGATTGATGCCGCCTTCCTCAATTTTGTTTCAAAGCGTTGTCGTACTCACTGCCCGTCACGGATGCGCCGCCACTTGGCGACGTTGCGATTATGCTCATCAAGCGTGCGGGCAAAGGCATGTCCGCCCGTGCCATCGGCAACAAAGTACAAATCCTCCGTCGCGGCCGGATGCAGCACGGCATAGAAGGCTTCACGACCCGGATTGGTAATCGGCCCTGGCGGCAGGCCTGCATTCACATAGGTGTTATACGGGCTTTCAAAGCGCCAGTCCTTACGCGTCAACGGACGTTCGAGACGCTTTTCCGGGCTGAGTGCGTAAGCAACTGTCGGATCCGATTGCAGGCGCATATCACGTCGCAGGCGATTGACAAAGACTCCGGCAACCCGCGCGCGTTCGCCCGCCACACCAGTTTCGCGTTCAACGATGGATGCCAGAATGACGGCCTCTTCGATTGTGTCAAACGGCAAGCCTTCCTGACGACCGGGCCAAAGTTGTTCGACCATCTGGTCATGGGCCGCGCTCATACGATCGATGATGCTTTGCTTGGTATCACCAAACGAGAACTGATACGTCTCGGGCAGCAAGGTGCCATCGGCGGGGATATCGGTGATCTCGCCACTGAGTCCATCAACCAGATTGATCCGTTCAACGATTTCGCCAGACCTAAGGCCTTCCGGAATCGTGACAAACCGCTTGACCGTATCTCCGTTTGCAAGGATTTCCGCTGCCCGTTTCGGGCTGACACGCGCCGGGAAATGGTATTCCCCCGCACGAAGAGACCGGTCAAGCTGACTGAAGCGGACCCCAGCAAGGAAGATCAGCGGCTCGGTGATGATGTTTTCACGTTGGAAAATCTCGGCAATGCCGCGCACACCAGTCCCCTGCGGGATGATGATGTCGCGTTCCTGCGCCATATTGCTGGGCGATGTGTATTGCACATAAACATACACCGCTGCCCCACCTATGGCGAGAGCAGCGGTGATGATCAGAAAGCCCAAAAAAAGCAGAAAACGCTTCAAGGGAATGCTCCCGGGGTTGCTCTGCTGTTTAAACGGCTTTGAACACGAGCGACGCGTTGGTGCCACCAAAGCCGAACGAGTTCGACAGCGCGACATTAACTTTGCGCTGTTTGGCTTCAAGCGGAACCAGATCAATGCCTTTGCATGCTTCGGACGGATTGCGCAGGTTCAGCGTCGGCGGAACGACACCTTCATGGATCGCAAGGATCGAGAACACTGCTTCAATCGCACCGGCAGCCCCCAGAAGGTGACCCGTTGCCGATTTTGTCGAAGACATCGACATGTTCTGGGCGTGATCACCAAACAGGCGCTTGACCGCACCAAGTTCGATTTCATCGCCAAGCGGAGTCGAGGTGCCATGCGCGTTGACGTAATCAACATCTTCCGGGTTCAGACCCGCATTGCGGATTGCATTGCGCATCGAACGGAAACCGCCATTGCCGTCTTCTGCCGGTGCGGTGATGTGATAGGCATCACCCGACATGCCGTAACCGGCAACTTCGGCGTAAATCCTTGCTCCACGCGCTTTGGCGTGTTCGTATTCTTCAAGAACGACACAACCGGCACCTTCGCCCATGACGAAACCGTCACGGCCTTCATCCCACGGACGGGATGCTTCGGTGGGCGTGTCATTGTAACCGGTCGAAAGCGCACGTGAGGCGGCAAAGCCCGCCATGCCAAGACGGCAGACAGCGGCTTCGGCACCACCGGCAACCATGACATCGGCATCGCCAAGCATGATCATGCGCGATGCGTCGCCAACAGCGTGTGCACCGGTCGAACAAGCGGTAACAACCGCATGGTTCGGACCTCTAAGGCCGTGCTTGATCGAAACCTGACCCGAGACCAGGTTGATCAGGCAAGACGGAATGAAGAACGGACTGACGCGGCGGGTCTTGCCGTTATTGACCAGATCAGATGCCTCGGAAATCCGTGGCAGACCACCGATACCCGAACCAATCAGAACGCCGGTGGCTTCCTGATCTTCTTCGGTTTCCGGCTTCCAGCCGGAATCGGCAAGCGCCTGATCAGCAGCAGCAACGCCATAGACGATGAAGTCGTCCATTTTTTTCATGTCTTTGGTCGAGACATGATCTTCAGCGTTGAAAAGTCCGTCACCCTCACCGCGCGGCACAAGGCCAGCGATCTTGGCAGGGATATCCGACACGTCAAACGTATCGATGCCTTTGATCCCGGATTGGCTTTTCAGCAGTTTCTGCCAAGTGTTCTGTGCGCCGCTTGCAAGCGGAGTAACAGCACCAATACCGGTAACAACTACGCGTCTCATCCCGCATTACGCCTTTATTTTATGAATCCAGCAAAGACGAAAAGGGCGCCTGAGGATGCCCTCTGGCGCCCATGTCTGACAGCGAACTTAGCTGTCCGCCTTTTCGATGAAGTCGATCGCGTCTTTAACGGTCAGAATTTTTTCAGCCGCGTCGTCCGGGATTTCACAACCGAACTCTTCTTCAAACGCCATAACCAGCTCAACGGTGTCCAGGCTGTCTGCGCCCAGATCGTCGATGAAGCTTGCGTTTTCAGTGACCTTGTCTTCTTCAACACCGAGGTGCTCGACAACGATCTTCTTCACGCGATCTGCGACATCACTCATAGCTCAAATCCTTCAATAGGTTTTCTGTCAGTAGTGTAAACGTGGTACCCGATCCGTCCCCCTATTGAAGGAGTTCCCGGGAACCGGAAACCGACAACGAACAATCGCCAGTTTCAATATTTGGTATAGCGGCCCCTTTTAAGCAGAAAAGAAGGCAACCCGCAACGGGTTAAATCATCGCCATTCCGCCATTCACATGCAAGGTCTGTCCTGTGACATAAGCTGCTTCGTCACTCGCAAGATACAGAACCGCTGCAGCGATCTCTTTGCTGTCGCCCATGCGACCTGCCGGGATACCGCCCAAAAGCTTTTCTTTCTGGGCGTCTCCGAGTTCTTCGGTCATCGCCGTGGTGATAAAGCCCGGTGCCACACAATTTACCGTGATCCCGCGGGCTGCAACTTCCTGTGCCAGCGATTTTGACCAACCAATCATGCCGGCTTTGGCTGCGGCATAGTTGGTTTGGCCCGGATTGCCCGTCACACCAACGATCGAGGTAATATTGATGATACGACCATGACGACGCTTCATCATGCCACGCAGGGAGTTACGCGCAAGCTTGAAGGCTGAGGTCAGGTTCACATCAAGAACTGCCTGCCAGTCTTCGTCCTTGAGGCGCATGGCAAGCTGATCACGGGTGATTCCCGCATTATTGACCAGAATATCAAGCTGACCGCCCAGCGCTTCTTCGGCATTCTTGATCAGGCCATTGACCGATTCTGAATCCGAAAGGTTGCCCGGAACCACCACCGCGTTGTCGCCGATTTCAGCAGCAACCGCTTCGAGGCGTTCCTGACGGGTCCCCGACAGAGCGACCTTCGCACCAGCGCCAGCCAGAACCTTGGCGATTTCGCCACCGATACCGCCGGTCGCACCGGTTACAAGTGCCGTTTTCCCTGCAAGATCAAACATAAATTCTCGTTCCCTTTGGGTTCGTTCGTGTTCACAACACTCTTAAAGAGTGCCGAGGAATGCTTCGATATCTGCCGGACCGTTGACAGCCGTGCCGCTCAGTTCGCGGTCAATGCGGCGTACCATACCGGTCAAAACCTTGCCTGCGCCGATCTCTACCAGATCGGTGATGCCTTGTTCCTTCATATAAAGAACCGACTCACGCCAGCGCACGGTTCCGCAAACCTGCTCTACAAGGAGTTTACGAATGGTTTCCGGATTATCAGTTTTTTCTGCGGTCACGTTGGCAACAACCGGCTTGCCTGGCGCATTCATGGTGACAGCGGCCAGTGCCTCTGCCATGCGATCAGCAGCCGGCTGCATCAGGGCACAATGGAACGGTGCAGATACCGGAAGCAGGACAGCGCGCTTGGCACCCTTTTCCTTGGCGATTTCAATTGCACGTTCAACGGCTGCCTTGTGGCCGGAAACAACCACCTGCCCGCTGGCATTGTCATTGGCCGCGGTGCAGACTTCGCCTTGTGCTGCCTCTTCGGCAACGGCAACGGCATCCGCATAATCAAGACCAAGAAGCGCAGCCATTGCGCCAACACCAACCGGGACAGCGGCCTGCATGGCCTGACCACGGATTTTCAGAAGGCGTGCGGCATCGGCAATCGCAAAGGTGCCCGCAGCAGCAAGTGCGGAATATTCACCAAGGGAGTGGCCCGCGACCAGTTCGCATTTGTCGGTCAGGGTAAAGCCGCCCTCTTTTTCCAGCACACGGGTTACCGCAAGGCTGACCGCCATCAGGGCCGGCTGCGCATTTTCTGTAAGGGTCAGTTCGTTTTCCGGTCCTTCGAACATCAGCGCACTCAGCTTTTGGGAAAGCGCGTCATCAACTTCCTGGAAAACTTCGCGGGCAATCGGGAATGCTTCTGCCAGTTCCTTGCCCATACCTACCGCTTGCGACCCCTGGCCGGGGAAAACGAGTGCGCGTGTCATTATATTAAATAAACCCTTGTCAGCTTCTACGAAGGCTGTGCCGAAAACCGGCCCCTTGAAATTGAGCCACCCTTGATAACGTGCGCAAGCGCACTGTCAAGAACTGAAACCCCTCGGGTGCGGTCCGTCCGGCTTTTCATCACCCGAAAAGACACACAACAATATTAAAGTGCATGCATCGGGCCTTTTAATCATCATCGCGCGTTTATGGCATATTTCGCGCCATTTACGAAGGACTGCCTGTTGCGCAGCGCACAATGGCCGCCCCGATAACCATGACCAGCAACCTGGAACCTGCGCGCCTTGAACCCCCTTTGTTTGCGGGCGATGAACACCAACTACTGCTCCCCTGCGCCACAAAAACCCTCTTCACACGGCAACGCATGACCGTTATCACAAAACCGCAACGCTCACAGCCCCGGATGGCTTCGCCGCAACCCGACGGGTTCTGCGGGTCAGGCTTAATTGATCAGCCCATCCCGTAAACGGTAAAAAGCTGCATTTGGCGTTGCACTCATGGGTGAAAAGTGTATATTCCGCCGTCTCACGGCTCCTTGCCGGGATTGCCCGGCTATGCCTGCATGGCACGAGGTCATGTCAGGAAGAGATAAGCCAAAAGGAGTAATAGGAGTATTATGAGCAAGTACGAGAGCGTGTTTATCGCACGTCAGGACTTCTCGACCGCACAGGTCGAAAGCCTGAATGAAAAGCTGACCCAGACCATCGAAGGTCTCGGCGGCAAAATCGCCAAAACCGAATATTGGGGTCTGCGTTCCCTGGCATACCGTGTCAAAAAGAACCGCAAAGGCCACTATACCCTCTTCCAGATCGAAGCTGAAAAAGACGCGATCGCGGAATACGAGCGTCAGATGCGCCTGAACGAAGACGTTCTGCGCCAGATGACTGTCAAGGTTGACGAGTTCGAAGAAGAACAGTCTGCCATTCTGCGCAACCGCGACGAGCGCGGCGGTCGTGGCGGCAATCGCCGTGGCGGTCCCCGTCAGAACGGCTAACAGATAGCGAGGAGATAATATCATGGCTGGACGTCGTCTGTTTTTCCGTCGTCGCAAAACCTGCCCGTTCTCGGGTGCGGATGCGCCGAAGATTGACTACAAAGATGTCAAACTGCTGCAGCGTTTCGTTTCCGAACGCGGCAAAATCGTTCCGAGCCGTATTACTGCGGTTTCGGCCAAGAAGCAGCGCGAACTGGCGAAAGCCATCAAGCGTGCACGCTTCCTGGCGCTGCTGCCTTACGCAGACCAGGTCTGAGGCAGTCGGCAAGAGACCCTTTTGAGGTCTCGGGCCGGGAGTAGATGATGCAACGTGACACCCTCATAGCGATCGGGACCGGACTTGGCAGTGCCGTTCTGTTCCTGCTGGTTCTATCAGGAAATCCGTTTGCTCTTTTGCTCTCATACTTCGGGCATCTGCCGCTTTTCCTGACGGGATTGTGGCAAGGGCCCAAACGCCTGCTGGTTGCGGCATTTGCCGCATGTATTGCCCTCGTTCTTTTGGGGGGATTACTGCCTTTCACGGTCTTTATGGTCGTGTTTGCCGGACCGGCGATGTTGTTGACCCGCATGGCGCTGGTCATCCGGAAAGACCAAAATGGCAATGTTGCCTTCTTGCCTTCCGGAATTGTCGTAAGTGCCATGGCCGTCATGGTCGCGACGGTAATGATCTTCGTTACCGGAACACTGACGGCGGAAGGTGTGGACATACAGGACTTCATCGCGAAGTTCCTGAGCCAGATGTACTCGGAAATGGGTGTCCCCATGACATCCGATGTTCAGGGTCTGATTGGTATGTTCCAGACGTACTTCCCGGCGATTGCTGCGGTGAGCTGGCTGTTGATGCTGTTCGCCAATGCCGCAATCGCACAGGCAATTTTGGTGCGTGCAGGCAAAAACCTGCGTCCGACACCAAGTATGGCATCCTTTGCCTTGCCTGGCTGGTCACTGTTTGCGTTTGCCCTGGCCGGGTTTACGGTCGGCTTTGCCGATGGTTCGCTGGCCTATGTGGCGCGCAACGTCGCGGTGGTACTGGCGGTGCCGTTCCTGTTTCAGGGATTGGCGCTGGTGCATGGGCAGGCAGCCCGATGGCCGCAAAAACGTGTAATTCTGACGGTGTTTTACATCGTCGCGGTTCTGTCCACTTGGTCGTTTATCGCGATCACCGGACTTGGAATTGTTGAGCATTTAATCAGGCTGCGGGGGAAAGAACCGATGACCCGTAGCGATGAGGAGGATCGGTGATGGAAGTTATTCTGCTCCAGCGGGTAGAAAAACTCGGTCAGATGGGTGACGTAGTCACTGTCAAGCCGGGCCACGCCCGCAACCGCTTGCTGCCGCAGGGCATGGCCCTTCGTGCAACCAAAGCAAACATCTCTGTGTTCGAAGCACAGAAAGCACAGCTCGAAGCTGACAACCTGGAACGCCGTAAGGAAGCAGAAGCTGTTTCCGAGAAGATGGGTGAACTCGCAGTCACCGTCGTTCGTCAGGCATCCGACGTTGGCCAGCTTTACGGTTCGGTCACTGCCCGCGATATCGCAAACGCAGTAACCGAAGCAGGCTTCACTGTTGCCCGTACCCAGGTCGTTCTTGATCAGCCGATCAAGACCCTTGGTCTGCATCAGGTCCGTATCAACCTGCACCCGGAAGTTATCATTGAGGTAACCGCCAACGTTGCACGTTCCGAAGAAGATGCCGCTGAACAGCTCCG
>NZ_DBGS01000002.1:0-2103 GCF_002295455.1 Thalassospira sp. UBA848
GCGTGACCTTGAACAAAGCGGGCGTGATGAAGTCCGCATCATGACCGTGCATGGTGCCAAGGGGCTTCAGGCCCCCATTGTGTTCCTGCCCGATACCATGCAGGTGCCGACACAGGCCCCGAACCTGTTTTGGCAGGAAGATCGCAACCTGATGTTCTGGTTGCCGCGCGTGGCGCTTGAAACCGATCTTGTTGCGCGCCTGCGCGATGACATCGCGCTCAAACGCGATCAGGAATATAACCGCCTGCTGTATGTCGCCCTGACACGTGCAGAAGATCGGCTTTACATCTGTGGCTGGCAGGGGCGACGCAAGGCGCCAGAGCATTGCTGGTACAATCTGTGTAGCCAAGCGATGGAAGGCTACGCCAAACCGGCCCAGATTGATCTTTCGACCTATTCCGCTTCGGGTTGGGACGGGGAAGGCTGGATATGGGAAACCGATCAAAGTCAGGCCCCAAAGCCTGATCGTACGGATGATGTTACGGACTCGCAACAATCGACCAAACGCCATCTGATCCGGGCTGTCGCGCCAACTGAATCCTTCCCGCCCAAACCGCTGGCACCCAGCCGCATGATTGAGGAGGACGAGGTTCACCAGTCACCGCTTGGCGGAGATCAGGGACAAAGCTTCAAGCGTGGTCTTCTGATCCATAAGCTTTTGGAACTTCTGCCGGATCTGCCCGAGCAGGCCCGTCGCAAGGCTGCGGAACGTTTCCTTGCCCAGCCGATCCATGCGCTTGATCCCGATCAGCAGATCGAAATCGCCAATGAAACGCTGGGCATATTCGATAACCCGGCCTTTGCCCCGGTGTTTGCACCCGGATCACGGGCAGAGGTGCCGCTTGTCGGCATTGTCGGCGGGGATGTAGTTTCCGCCCAGATTGACCGGCTTGTCGTTCGCGATGACGAAGTGATGATTGTCGATTACAAGACCAATCGACCGCCACCACGCGATGTTGAAGATACGCCGCGTGCCTATCGCCGCCAGATGTCGATTTACCGCGCGGCACTTGCGCAGATGTATCCAGGCAAGACGGTCAGGTGTTTCATTCTTTGGACCAACGGGCCGTGGATGGTGGAGCTGCCTGAACATATTCTGACATTTGGCTGACGGAACCGACTCCGGGCGTGACAAGGCTTGGCGCCGTGCAGTTTCTTTGGGCAGGCCCAATGCGCTTGACGTTTGCGTCGGTGCTGCCTACCTTGGCCTCATAAAGCGGATCGAGGTTTGCGGGTTCGCCCGCCTTGCCTCGTAACAACTAGGATCTGAAAGTATGACCACGATTAAAGTTTCCGACGGTTCGTTCGATACCGACGTTCTGGGTTCCAACGACCCGGTTTTGGTCGATTTCTGGGCTGAGTGGTGCGGTCCGTGCAAACAGATTGCCCCATATCTCGATGAAATCGCTGGTGAACTGGGCGGCAAGCTCAAGATCGCCAAGGTGAATATCGACGAAAACCCGAACACCCCGGCCAAATACGGTGTTCGTGGCATTCCGACCCTGATGATCTTTAAGGGCGGCGAAGTCGCGGCGATGAAAGTCGGTGCACTGCCGAAAAGCGCCCTTGTTGACTGGATCAACCAGTCGATCTGATCTTTGTCGGATCAATGAACTAAAAAAAGGCGGGCTGAAATTCAGCCCGCCTTTTTTCTGTCTGCTGTGTGCGAACTCAGGCGGCCCGGATGTCTTCGAGGAACCGCTTGACCTGCGACAGAAGCGCTTGTGATTTGTCCGACAGGCTGTTGGATGCGGACAGAACTTGGCCCGATGAAACACGCTCTTCGTCTGCGGACTCGCGCAGGCCAACAACGTTATGGGCAACTTCCTTGGTACCTGCCGCTGCTTCCGAGACATTTCGGGCGATTTCACCAGTGGCGGCGTCCTGTTCGCTTACGGCCGCAGCAATACCTCCGGCAACTTCATTTAGTTCCTTCATGCGCGATGACAGATGCTCAATCGCGCCAAGTGCACCCTGAGTGCTGCTTTGGATGCCTTCAATCTGGCTGGCGATATCTTCGGTCGCACGTGTTGTCTGATTTGCCAGGTTTTTAACCTCGGCTGCGACAACCGCAAAACCCTTGCCAGCTTCACCGGCGCGGGC
>NZ_DBGS01000002.1:2447-13026 GCF_002295455.1 Thalassospira sp. UBA848
AGGGCCAGAAGGTTGGTTTGCTCGGCAATCGACTGGATAAGCTCAACCACTTCGCCAATCTTATCCGATGCATTGGCCAGTTCGGCGAAGATCGCCGTCGCGTCATCGGCTTCGTTGGCGCCAGCCTGCGCGATGTCAGAGCTTCGGCTGACCTGGGCGGTGATTTCGTCAATCGCCGCTGCCAACTGCTCGGCAGCCGATGCGACGGTTTCAACGTTGGTTGCAGCCTGTTCGGTTGCGGCCGCAACATTTGCGGCCTGACCCGATGTCTGATCAGACTGGGCGGCCATGCCGGTCGCGGTGCTACGCAGTTGGTCGACAGCGGCGTTAACCACGGTCAGGTCACTTTCAACGTCCTGTTCAAACTGCGCAATGCGGGCATTAACCTGCTTGGCGCGTGCCAGTTGTGCGGCGTTTGCAGTTTCCTGTTCTTTTTGCAGACGGTCGGCTTTTTCCCGGTTTTCGCGGAATACTTCGAGTGCGCGGGCAAGATCACCAATCTCGTCCTTGCGATCTGTCGCATCGCTTTTGACCGATGTATAACCATCTGCAAGGTGCGAAAGTGCTTCGGTGATGCCGCGCAACGGGGCCGTTGTGCTGCGTTCGATGGCAAAGGCCAGGCCACCAATAACGGCCATGATCACCACAAGCGTGACAAGATCCATCGTTGCGACATTCCAAAAGGCTGCTTCCACATCATCGGTATAGATGCCGGCGGCAACGATCAGGTCCCAGCCCTGCACGAGTTTGGCATATGCCAGCTTCGGTTCGTTGTTGTTGGTGTTTGGATGCGGCCACACATAAGAAACAAACCCCTCGCCGGACTGAACGGCAATGGCGCTAAGTTCTGCGATCGGTGTTGCGCCGGTCGGGTCCTTGACTGAAGCCGCGCTTTTGCCGACCAGATCGGGCACCAGCGGGTGCATGGCCATCGTGCCATCGCGCTCGGTGACGAACACGTAGTTGTTGTTGTCGAACCGCTGGCTTTCCAGTGTTTTAAGGGCGGCTGCCTTGGCGTCGGCCTCGCTCATCTCGCCTGACTTTGCGCGTTCGGCATAGTCCTGAACAATGCTCGTCGACTGATCGACGACATAACGCAAGGTGATCTTGCGGTCATCCATCATGGTTTCGTGAAGGGAATACAAGTTCAGGATAGCAGAAGCCGCCAGTGCGATTGCCACAAGAACCATAACGCCGCGCAACTTCGCCGCGAATGAAAAATCAGAGAGCCTCATAGTAAGACCTAACCCGCATGAGTGTTGACTGAATGTATGGGCATTTGATCCGCTGAATGCAGAACACAGCTGGCTATAGTCGATTGAGAAAATGAGACATTGATTTGTGCCAAACCATTCCTAAAAAGTTTTATAAATAATTGGAAAACAACGATTAATATATTTGAATTAAGTAAAATATCTTCTTTGGGCCGATTACAAAGGGGCTAAAAGAACGCGCTTTGCGGGGAGATTGCGGAACCCAGGCCGCTGGTTTTGGCTTGGGTTGGGCGGCGCAACCTCAAGTAACCTGCAAATACGCCGAAGTCGATTCGGCTCACCTCAGGCATGGGAACAGCTCTGTCATCCGGCTCAAACGACGAAAGGCGGCCCTGAAACAGGCCGCCTTTTGTCATTTTGTGAAATCGTGCGCCACGAAACGGATGGTTTATCCATCAGTATTCGTAGGGGGTACCATCCATGTTTTCCATCAGGACTTCGCGCTTGCCGACATGGTTGGCTGCTGAAACAACACCGTTTTCTTCCATCTGTTCGATGATGCGGGCCGCGCGGTTATAGCCGATGGAAAGCTTGCGCTGGATAAAGCTGGTCGAAGCCTTCTTCTCGCGCAGGACAATGCCAACCGCCTGATTGTAAAGATCATCATCTGATCCCGAACCGCCGGAAGCCCCGGCATTACCACCTGCCATATAAGCCGCGACAGGATCTTCTTCGGGTTCTTCGGTAACGGTTTCAAGATAGGCCGGATCGCCCTGATCACGCAGATGCTTGACGATGCTTTCGACTTCTTCATCGGACACAAACGGTCCGTGGACACGCTGCAAACGGCCACCCTGGCCCATGTAAAGCATATCCCCCTGACCCAGAAGCTGCTCGGCGCCCATTTCACCCAAGATGGTGCGCGAATCGATTTTCGAGGTCACGGAATAGGAAATACGTGTCGGGAAGTTGGCCTTGATCGTGCCGGTAATGACGTCGACCGACGGACGCTGGGTCGCCATGATCAGGTGCAAGCCGGCAGCACGGGCCATCTGTGCCAGACGCTGGATGGAGGCTTCCACATCCTTGCCTGCGACAAGCATCAAGTCAGCCATTTCGTCAACGATGATGACGATAAATGGCAGCGGTTCCATCGGCAGTTCCTGATCTTCAAAGATCGGTTTGCCGGTTTCCGGATCAAAGCCGGTCTGAACACGTCGGGTCAGTTGTTCGCCCTTGGCGGCCGCTTCCTTGATGCGTTTGTTATAGCCCGCGATGTTACGCACACCGACCTGGCTCATGGCGCGATAACGGTCTTCCATCTCGCGTACCGCCCATTTAAGTGCGACAACCGCCTTGTGCGGATCGGTCACAACCGGGGTCAGAAGATGCGGGATGCCGTCATAGATCGACAGTTCAAGCATCTTGGGATCGATCATGATGAAGCGGCATTCTTCGGGCTTCATCCGATAGAGAAGCGACAGGATCATCGCGTTCACACCCACCGACTTACCCGAACCCGTGGTACCGGCAATCAGCAAGTGTGGCATTTTCGACAGATCGGCAATCACCGGTGTGCCGCCGATATCCTTGCCAAGGCTCATATTCAGCTTGCCGGTGTTCTTTTCAAAATCACTCGATGCCAGAATTTCATGCAGATGCACGGTTTCACGGCGCACATTCGGCAATTCGATCCCGATGACGTTACGGCCCGGGACCACGGCAACACGGGCAGCAATCGCACTCATGGAGCGCGCAATATCATCAGCCAGACCAATAACGCGCGATGATTTGACACCGGCGGCGGGCTCCAGCTCATACAGGGTAACAACCGGACCGGGGCGGACCTGAACGATCTCGCCCTTAACGCCAAAGTCCTGCAGGACAGTTTCCAGCAAGCGCGCATTCTGTGCCAGCGCTTCTTGATCAATCGGGTTGGCATCAGCCGGGTCGGGTTCGCCCAGAAGGTCAAGTGGCGGGAAGCGGTATTCTTCGGTGCCCAGATCAAGCGATGCCTGACGCTGGGCCGCAGCCTTCTGGCTTGGTTGCAGCTTGGCGGCCGGCGCGGCGACGATATGTACTGGCGGTTCGTGATCGCCGTCATCATCGTCAAAGTCATCGTCTTCGGCGGGGGTAGAAGTTGGTTCGGATTTGCGGGTCGAGATGGCGCTACCAAGCTTCGACTTGCCTTTGTCCATCGACGGTTCCTGACGCGATCCGGGAGCCCGTTTGGCAAGCGGTTCGTCGTTGCTTCCGGTCGGGATGATGGCGCGAATGCCCGAAATCACCTTGCCACCGGCAAAGGACAGGGCCGTGCCGAGGCGCTCCCATTCGGACAGGGAATAGGCCATGCAAAAGATCGTCAGTGCCAGACCGAGTACCATGGATGCCAGCGCAATCAGCGCCCGCGCACCGGGTACACCGATCATCGCAAAACCAGCTTGTAACTTGTTGAGCAATAAATCACCGGCAAAGCCGCCCAAACCGACTGTCAGTGGCCAATGCATACCCGGCTGAATGGCCGCTGCCGAGGTTGCGACCAGAAGCAGGGCAAGTGGCAGCACAAGGAACCGCGCCCACATCCAGCGAAACGGTCTCACCGCAATCAGGCGCAATCCCCAACCAACCAGCAGAACCGTAATCAGGGCAGAGGCCAGACCAAGCGTACGCAACATCAAATCCGCGCCATAGGCGCCAACAATACCCAGTGGATTAAACACTGTTGTCCGGTCTGTTGCGTGGTTAAAGGATGGGTCGCCCGGATGAAAACCAATCAGCATGATGAACAGGGCCATGGCCAGCAATACCAGCCCAAGGCCGCAAAACCGCAAGCCACTGCGCTTGAGCAGTGTTACAAGACTGCCGGGCATGAAAGCGGTTCCAAGAGTGTTTGACTGGCTGCTCATCTGGGTATCCGTTCTGGTTAAGTCCTGCTGTTCTGCTGGGTGCGATGCACTGAACCCTAATTGTCCAATGCCTGCGCGATGCGGGTCAGTCCTTCCCGCGTGGTTTCAAGATCGTGAACAAGGGCAATGCGAATATATCGTTTGCCCGGATTGTTGCCCCTAGCATCGGTCATCGACAGGTAACTGCCGGGAATGACTTTTACGCCGGTTTCCTTCCAGATTTTCCGGGTGGCGGCTTCGTCATCACCAACATCAAGCCACAGGAAAAAGCCCCCCGGCGGGCGATAAAAACCAAACCGGTTGCCAAAGACTTCCTCGGCGATGTCGATTTTCGCACGATAGAGGTCACGATTGGCCTCTGCATGGGCATCATCGTTCCAAAGCATGGTGGATGCTGCCATTACCGGCATCGGAACCGTGGCGGAGCAATAACTGCGCAGCGCGGTGAAGCGTTTGACGATTTTGGCGTCACCGGCAACAAAGCCCGATCTCAGACCCGGTGCGCTGGACCGTTTTGAAAGACTGTGGAAGACAAGAATATTGTCCATGTTCCCGCCTTGCGCGGCGCAAATTTCCAGCGCGCCCGTCGGGGCGGAGCGGTCATAGATATCGGCATAGCATTCATCCATGGCCAGAACGAAGTCATGCTTGCGGGCCAGCGCAATGATCTGTTCAAGATAGTCGCGCGATGCAATCGCCCCTTGCGGATTGGCGGGCGAGCATAGGAAGAACAGTGCGCAGGCATCCAGATCGCTTGGGTCAATCTGATCAAGATCGGGCATGAAGCCGTTATCCGGGCCAGCGGCCAGCGGTACCATTTCGGCATCATTGAGAACCGCTGCCCCGCAATAAACCTGATAGAACGGATTTGGCAACAAGACCTTGGGTTTTGGCCCGGGCTGATCCTGCGGAATGACGGTGGTCGCGATCAGATAAAGTGCTTCGCGCGTACCTGCGACCGGCAGGACATGGTCATCGCGATTGATCATGTCTGCGGGCAGGTTATAGCGCCGATCCAGCCAGTTCTTGATGGCATCGCGGAGTTCCGGTGTGCCCGCGCCGGGCGGATATTTGTGCCAGAGGCTGGCATGCTTGACCATGGCATCGGTGATCATCGCAGGCGGTTCGTGTTGCGGTTCGCCGATCGACATGACAAGGGGTTGCTGACCGGGTTCAATACCGTCAAGCAGGGTTGCCAATCGCGGAAACGGATAGGCAGGCAATTGATCCAGGCGCGCGTTAAACATGTTCGTCGTCATTCCAGCATGGTCTGTGGCCCGCCATTGGCGGTGCCGTTCTTCTGAAGATGGGTAAAATCCCCTGACTTTACCCCTATGCCAAAAGTGCAAAGAAACATTTAAGAGCGGCATGAAATCGGCGTTAAACCGCCACTGCGCTGGCGGTGTGCGAAACCGATAAAAGCTTGCATTACGCCGACAAAAAGCCCGTCCGGGTTTCCCCGGACGGGCTTTTGATCTTGTTGATCGGGTACCGTGCGAACACGGTACCCGTCAGAATGTCTTGCTTAGAAGCGCTGGGAACCCTTGCCGAATTCCGGATAAGCTTCCAGGCCGAGCTCGGTCGCATCCGAACCGTTGGCTTCTTCTTCCTCGGAGAGGCGAATACCAACAGTGAATTTCAGAGCGAGCCAGACGATCGACGAAGCAACGATGGTGAAGGCACCCATTGCAACGATACCGGTGATCTGCGTACCGAAGGAAGCACCGTCATTGGTGAACGGAACAGCAAGCGTGCCCCAGATACCAGCAACAAGGTGAACCGAAACAGCACCGACAACGTCGTCGATTTTCAGTTTGTCGAGCAGCGGAACCGCAATGACAACCAGGATACCACCGATTGCGCCGATGATGATCGCCGAGCCAATGGTCGGGGTGTCCGGAGCAGCCGTGATCGAGACCAGACCAGCCAGTGCACCGTTAAGTGCCATGGTGAGGTCGACCTTTTTGTAAAGGATCTGGGTCAGGATGATTGCTGCAACCACACCGCCGGCAGCAGCCATGGTGGTGTTGCCGTAGATGTTGGCAATGGCGATAACGTCAGCGCCGGTACCCATAGCAAGCTGGGAACCACCGTTGAAGCCGAACCAGCCGAGCCACAGGATGAAGGTACCAAGCGTTGCAAGCGGAAGGTTCGAACCCGGCATCGGATGAACCGAACCGTCTTCACCGTACTTGCCTTTACGAGCACCAAGGATGATCGCGCCGGTCAGAGCAGCCCAGCCGCCGACCGAGTGAACAATGGTGGAACCGGCGAAGTCAGAGAAGCCCATCTCTGCGAGCCAGCCGCCACCCCAGGTCCAGGAACCGGTGATCGGATACAGGACGCCAGTCAGAACAACGACGAAGATCAGGAACGGCCACAGTTTGATACGCTCGGCAACAGTACCGGAAACGATCGAAGCTGCGGTGGCAACGAAGACCATCTGGAAGAACCAGTCAGACGTTGCGGAATAACCGCCAGAGAAGTCGCCACCAAGGGCAGCGGAGTCATCTGCGCTCCACAGGCTCAGCGAGCCGATCCAGCCAGATACATCCATGTACATCAGGTTGTAACCGATGAGGTAGTACATGATGCCTGCGATGGAGAAGAGACCGATGTTCTTCAGCAGGATGGTGGTTACGTTTTTGGTCCGTACAAGACCGCTTTCCAGCATTGCAAAGCCAGCAGCCATGAACATGACGACGGCGCCACTGAACAGGAAGCTAAAGCTGTTGAGAATGAACTGGGTTTCGGCCGGAACGCCTGCGTCCTGTGCAAAAGCCGGAGAAGCGATTGCCAGAAGGGCGGTAGCTGCAGCTGCAGCAAGGCCGGTTTTCTTCATGGAAATAGTCATAATGTCTCCCCTTGTCTCTGGACTTACAGGGCGTCGTCGCCGGTTTCACCAGTACGGATACGGACCGCCTGGCTCACATCAAGAACGAAAATCTTACCGTCCCCGATTTTCCCGGTTTGAGCAGTTTTGGTGATAGCTTCGACAACCTGATCAACCAGATTATCCGTGATGGCGACTTCCAGCTTCACCTTGGGCAAGAAGCTGACCATGTATTCAGCACCACGATAAATTTCGGTCTGGCCTTTCTGACGGCCAAAACCTTTGACTTCAGTGACCGTCAAACCCTGAACGCCCAGTGCGCTAAGCGCCTCGCGGACTTCGTCCAGTTTGAACGGTTTAATTACAGCAGTAACAAGTTTCATAATATTGCGACCTCCCGGCATATCCGTTGAGTACCAACGTGGTAATCACGATTTCGCAGTCCCCCGTTCCAAACCAAGAATCGTGCCAGACTCAAAATCAATCTCGTAAGTTATTGAATAAAAAAGACAAAATAATGAATCGCAGCGATGGAATGATGACTTTGTCTTGCCCTGTCCGGATTAAAATCTGCACAAAATCTGTTGTTGTCCAAAAAATGTGCATATTTTTTAATCAACCGGCCGTGGAAAAGAAAAGCACTTGCAGCTCAATGGCCTGTGGCGATCATTTACTGATCAAGGCCAGTTTTCCTGCAACCGGGGGGCATGTATTGCGTGGTAAAGTGTATGGGCTGCCTGTCGGGTGATGGTGTGCAGCAGATGGGCTTAATGCTCGGTCGGTGGCCTGTCCGGCAAGATTACGGGCCCCGCGATGATCGGTGCGGGTTGTAGGCGCGTATCGGGCAGGGTAAAGATGTGCAAACAACGCTTTCACGACGCCTTGTTGCGTCAGGTCAACGCAGCGCGCCGGTCCACAGGGTAAACCGGCGTCATGTGCGGTGGCCAAACGACACAGGAATTTGCGACATGCATGATCAGCAGGCACTTCAAACCGATGTCATTATTCTGGGGGGCGGATTGAATGGCGCATCCATGGCCCTGGCATTGGCGCATGGTGGTATGAAGTCTGTGGTGATTGATTATGCAGATCCCAAAACCATCCTGACCGCAAATTATGATGGTCGTACCTGTGCGATTGCAGCGGCCTCCAAATCGGTGCTTGATGTTATCGGGGCCTGGGAAAACATGGCCGATGCGGCCGAGCCGATCCTTGATATCCGGATTGCCGACGGACAAAGTCCGCTCTTCTTGCATTACGATCACCATGAAGTTGGTGACGAACCGCTTGGCTATATCGTCGAAAACCTTGTGACCCGCAGTGCGCTGTATCGTGCGATTGAAAAAAACGATCTGGTCAAAATGATTGCACCGGCACGTGTTGAGACGATTGACCGTGATCAGGGCAATATGACCATCACGCTTGCCGACGGGCAATCTGTGCGGGCGCCGCTTGCAATCGGCGCCGAGGGGCGCAAGTCCATGCTGCGCGATTGGGCCGGGATCAAGACCTATAACTGGAGCTACAAGCAAAGTGCGGTCGTTTGCACGGTCAAGCACAAGCAGCCGCATAATGGCTTGGCGGTTGAACACTTCTTGCCTGCCGGTCCGTTTGCCATTCTGCCAATGACGGACAACCGCTGTTCGATCGTCTGGACCGAGGGCACCGAACAGGCCAATTATCTGGTTAATCTTGATGAGCAGACCTTTGTGGATGAACTCCATCGTCGGTTTGACGGATATCTGGGTGATCTTGAGGTGATTGGTCCGCGTTTCTGCTATCCGCTGGGTTTGCAGCATGCCTATCACTACACGCAGGATCGCTTGGCGCTGATTGGTGACGCGGCCCACGGCATGCATCCCATTGCCGGTCAGGGGCTGAATATGGGCATTCGTGATGTCGCCGTTCTGGCCGAAATTCTCGTCAATGCCCGTCGTCTGGGTCGTGACATTGGTAGTGCGGATGTCCTGGCAGAGTACGAACAATGGCGCCGGTTTGATAATACGGTGATGTTGGCGGTTACTGATCTCACCACCCGTCTGTTTTCAAATGACATTGCCCCGGTCCGCTGGGCGCGTGATATCGGTTTGGCCGTGGTCGAAAAAATCCCGCCACTTAAAAAGACGTTCATGTCCCATGCCATGGGGTATGCCGGGACTCTGCCGAAATTGATGAAAGGCAAATCTTTGTAGTCCCGGAATCATATGGTGCGATGAAGACCGGGTTTTGATCAAAAACCGAGTACTTCAGCGTAAATGATCCAAAGTCATTTAAAATCGTTCAAAAACATGTCGTTTTTTGTCGATGCTTGTTGATTTGTGTCAACAAGTCAGCAAACCGAAAGGCGCAATGTCCCCAGCGAGTTGATCAAACTAACAGGGGACAGATAATGTCATTCAAATCCAAACTTCTTGGCACCGCTTTGTTGGGTGGCATGATGGCCGCTTCGCTTGTTGCAGCCAATCCGGCTTCCGCACAGACCGCCGAATTCAAAACCAAACAGGCCGGTGATATTGTCATTCGTGCGCGCGGTATTGCGATGGTTCCGGATGAGGACACCTATGACCACAACATCAACAACGGTACTGGTCATGGCCAACTGAGCAACGATGCCGTGCCCGAAGTCGACTTTTCGTACTTCGTGACTGACAACATCGCATTTGAGTTGATCGCTGCAACCACCCAGCATGATCTGGATTGGGCGAACCCGACCCTTGATGCTGGTTCTGTTCGTCTGTTGCCGCCGACCCTGACGGTGCAGTACCACTTCATGCCTGAAAGCCGCTGGAGCCCGTATGTTGGTGCCGGTATCAACTACACCTTCTTCTATGACTCCAAGCCAGGTCAGTTTAACTCGGTCGAGTATGATGACGGCTTTGGCTATGCCTTCCAGGCTGGTTTTGACTACGCAATTTCCGGCCCGTGGTCGGTCAACTTCGACGTCAAAAAGATCTATCTTGATACCGATGTCAGCATCAACAATGGTGCGAACACCTCCAAAGCGCATCTTGATCCGTGGGTCTTTGGCCTCGGTGTTGGCTATCGCTTCTAGGAAGCCTGTGTGACGGGGTGAACGCCTCGCCGACACAGCAAAAAAAAGCGGTCCTGTCATTGTCAGGGCCGCTTTTGTTTTGGGGATCTTTATGGACTGGCGGGATACGGCGCGGTTGCTATCGTTTAGCGGGATCGCGCGAAAGTCCGCGTGCTTCGAGTGCGCCCAGATAGTCTGCCCAAAGCTTGTCCTGATTGTCGTGCATTTCGCGCAGATATTGCCAACTGAACAGGCCGCTATCATGCAAGTCATCAAAACTGATGCGCACGGCATAGTTCCCGACCGGCACAATATCAATGATGCCGACATGGCGGCGTCCGGCGATGATTTTCTTTTCCGAGGGATGATGCCCCTGAACCTCGGCTGACGGGCTTTCAACCCGAAGCAACTCGGCACCAAGGCGGGTTTTCACACCGTCATCCCAGATAATTTCCAGAATGCGATCATCACGCAGGTAATTGATTTCAACCGGGGTAAAGCTGTCTTGTGTCATGACAGGCTGTTTGCCTTAATCTTCGATGGCGCGGGCTTCATCAGGCAGCATGATCGGAATGCCATCGCGGATCGGATAGGC
>NZ_DBGS01000002.1:13341-16021 GCF_002295455.1 Thalassospira sp. UBA848
AGACCGGCTTTGGGGCTGATCAATTCGTTATTGTCGCGATCATATTCCAGCGCCTGTTTTGTTACCGGACAGACAAGGATTTCAAGAAGTTTCGGGTCTACCGGGCTTGGGGTCGCAGTCATGAATTCAGCCTTCGGGTTAACTATGTCGTCCAGGACGGCATGAATGGTCAGTTGGAGTTGCTGTACGTCTGCTTTGGATCGGCGTGGACAGCCATCTCAAGCAACGTCGTGAGCATATCGCCGCGATCATACAGGGTTGTGCATTCGAGCAAAGCCTGTTTTTCAAGCGGACTGAGCCGACAGCCCATGGAAATGGTGGTGATCAGCATTTCATCATCGCTGTCTGCCAGGGTATCCCAGCACGACCGTAACGAATGCTGCGCAAAATAGGCTTCTAGCGCCATGCGCAGCCGATCACGATTGATCGGCATGTCATTCGCCTCGGGAATTTCCAGATCATCCCGCCAAGGGTCGAAATCGCCGCGTACCCGGCGGTAGCCGCCGCTATTTTCGGGCAATTCCTCGATGACGTTAAAGCGGCATACGCCGGTCAGCGTGATCAGGAAGCGGCCATCGTCGGTTTCGCTAAAGGCGGTAATGCGGCCCGCACATCCTGTCGAAAAGATTTTCGGGTTTTCCGGGTCCATGAAATAGGCGTTGTTCTGATCCGGACGGGGCTGGATCATGCCGATGATCCGGTCCTGTCCAAGGGCATCAGTCACCATATTCATGTATCGCGGCTCAAAAATATTGAGCGGCAGATGCCCGCGCGGCAGCAAAAGCGCACCGCTCAGCGGGAATACTGGCATGGTTTCCGGAAGATCCGAAAGTTCAGGATCAAAGGGGCCGCATATGCTCATGAAAACAATACCGTCGATAAGGCGCGGCGTCCGGCGACGCTGGCAGGGTCCATTGGGCCCCAGGCTTCAAAAAACTTCAGGAGCTGGGTGCGTCCTGCATCCTCGTTCCATTCGCGATTGTTGCGAATGATGGTGATCATGGCGTTGACCGCTTCTTCACGCTTGTTCTTGGCAAAGCAGGCCATGCCGTAATCAAACTGTGCCTGCGGGTCGTTCGGGTTGGCTTCGGCCTTGGCGCGCGCGGCATCAAGATCCTCGCCCGACACACCTGTCTCTGCAAGTTCAAGGGCGCTGATGGCGGCTGCAATCGGGGCCTTCAGGCGATCAGTATCAGACATGTTGTCAACGAAGTGGCGGGCTTCTTCAACCTCATCCATGCCGACCATGCAGCGGATCATGCCGCCAATGGCGTCTTCATTTTCCTGCTCGCGTTCAAGGATGCTAACGTAAATGCCATGCGCCGCTTCAAAGTTTTCCTCTGCAAGTTCGGCACTTGCCTGTTCCAGCAATCCCTCGATCGGACTTTCAATCGGGCCGCCGGCAAGTTTTTCATAGAAGGCGCGCACTTCGCTTTCGGGTTGGCCGCCCTGGAAACCGTCAACCGGGCGTCCGCCCTTGAAGGCGTAAACGGTCGGGACCGACTGGATGCGAAGCTGCATCGCCAGTTCCTGGTTTTCGTCGATATTGACCTTAACCAGTTTTACGCGTCCGCCGGCCTCCCGGGTGACCTTTTCAATAATCGGGGTCAGGTTTTTGCAAGGCCCGCACCATGGTGCCCAGAAATCGACAACAACCGGCACTTCCATGGACGGTTCAATGACGTCCTGAACAAATGTTTCTACACTGCTGTCCTTGATCAGGTCGGAATCCTGATTTTGGCTGGTGGCGCCATCTGGCGCATTCGCGTCAAGAATGATCGACATTATAATTCACTCGCTAATTCTGAATTCTAGATGATACCGCCATGCCCGGACGACAAGAGGCAGTCATGTGATATTGCGCGTCACTTATACTTAAATATAAGCAGATAGAAGGGCTTGCCTCAGCTGTCCGTAGTTCATTTATCGTCAATTGCGGCGGGTTCGGCGTCGAAATCAATGATCATCGCCTCATAACCAAGTGAGTCGATGAAGGTTAACAGGTCTGCTGAGGTAATTGTCGTGGTACGGTCGTTTCGCAAGGGGTGGAAGTTCAGCACATCTCCGTTGGCAAGCTTTGCATCAAGGGCGAGGTTCACCTTGCGCTCCTGATCATTAAGCAGCGCAAAGGGCGTTACCGAGCCCGGCTTGACGCCCAGCGTTTCGATCAGAAGTTCCGGCTTTCCAAACGACAAGCGTGCGCATCCCAGCCGCTTGTGCAGGTGGTTCATGCGGATCTCTGTTTCTTCCTCTGCAACAACCAGCCACAGCGCACCCTTCTTGTCTTTGACAAACAGGTTCTTGGAATGGAGTCCCGGCAGGTCGCCGCGCAGCTTTTGCGAATCCTCGACCGTAAACAGCGGATCATGTTCATGTGTGGTCGTTTTGATGCCCAATTTGGCAAGGTGATCGAAAAGCTGGGTTGATGGATCGCTCATGCTCTTTCCCTTGTGGCTGTGCGCCAGAAGATAACCAAGTTCAAAACCGGACGCAAATTTGCATAAACCGGGTCGGATTTCGACAATTCAGGCGCTTAAAGTCAAGGAAAACCGCCAAAATTCCCATTGTTACGTTTTCATGGAAAAAAGGGTTGCAATCGCTCTTTGTTGGGCTATTATCCGCGCCGCTCCACAGGGGCAGAAACAATCTGATGAACGCGGGCGTAGCTCAGGGGTAGAGC
>NZ_DBGS01000006.1:0-21405 GCF_002295455.1 Thalassospira sp. UBA848
AACGGGTTCCGGTTTTGGCTCAGGCTTCGGCTCTGGCTTTGGTTCCGGTTTGGGTTCAGGCTTCGGCTCCGGCTTGGGTTCGGGCTTGGGTTCGGGCTTGGGTTTTGGTTCCGGTTTCGGGGCTGGTTTGGGTTCTTCTTTCGGTTCAGGCTTTGGCAACGCCTTGGTCGGGGCGGCAGAGAATTCATCCACCGTCACGACTTCAACCGAAATGGACTGCAAATCCAGCGGTGTTTCATCAAACAGATCCGGCAAGCCAAGCCACGCCACCAAAAACAGCGCAGCATGCAAACCAAGCGATATGAGAGCATAACGCAGCATAATTCGATTACGAATCCCGTGCCGGCAGTTCCGCGATCAACGCCACCTTGGTAAAGCCGGCATCCTTGATCAGCCCCATGACTTCCATCACACGGCCATAGTCAATTGACTTGTCCCCACGTACGAAGATGCGGGTATCGGCCTTGTTGTCGGTAATGGCCGCCAGCTTTTCGGTCAGGGTGTCCTGCGCGATTTCACTATCCATGATGTAGATCGTGCCTTCGGCCGAAACTGACACCACCAGCGGTTCGTCCTGCCCGGTCATCGGCGCGGCACTGGTTTCTGGCAGATCAACCTCGACACCGACCGTCATCAAGGGGGCCGCGACCATGAAGATCACGAGCAGCACCAGCATGACATCAACCATCGGCGTGACGTTGATGTCACTCATTGCGGCGCGCCGGTTACCCCGACGACCGCGACGGCGTCCTCCGCCTGATTTGGCAAGTTGAGCGCCCATGATCAGTCTCTCGTGTCGTCAAGTTGGCGCGAAAGGATCGAGGAGAACTCGTCCACGAAAGCTTCAAGGCGATTGCTGTAACGGTTCAGGTCACTGGAAATCTTGTTATAGGCAACCACCGCCGGAATAGCGGCAACAAGGCCCATGGCGGTTGCAAAAAGCGCCTCGGCAATACCCGGTGCGACAACAGCCAATGACGTGTTCTTGGATGCGGCAATCGACTGGAACGACACCATGATGCCCCAGACGGTGCCGAACAGACCAACAAACGGTGCGGTCGAACCGACAGATGCCAGGAACGTCATGTAGCGTTCAACCCGGTCCATTTCACGGCCGAGTGTGATTTCCATGGATTTTTCAAGGCGCTGCTGAAGGCGGGCACGCATGGTATCACCATGGACACCCTTTGCGTTCGAACGACGCCATTCACGCATGGCCGAAACAAAGATGGCTGACATCGGATCGCGCGGCTGATCGGCGATGCGATCATAGAGATCTTCAAGCGATCCGCCCGACCAGAAGGCTTCTTCGAAAGTGTGGGCCTGCGCACGCAATTTGCGCAGCCGCAGGACTTTCTCGATCACAATTGCCCAAACCCAGACAGAAGCCAGCAAAAGCCCGATCATCACAGATTTGACGACAAGCCCAGCCTGCATGAACAGTCCCCATAAAGACATGTCATGCGCCATGACCGACTGCCCCAGCGTTACCGCGTCGACCACTTGATTTTCCATATTCCCGTCAGTCCTTTGTCACATCAAGACATCGATTAAATACTGTTCTTAGTTCATCAGGCAGGCGTTGTGCCCGAAGTTCTTCCAACGACATGCAGGCGAGATAAATCTCGATCACCACCAGTTCTTCGCCATCACGCATGATCTTTTGTTCAAAACCAAGCGATGCGCCCCCAAGCTTGATCACCCGGCTTTCAACCGTCAGACGATCTTCCAACTGTGCGGCACGTCGAAAGTCGAGCGTACAGTGTCGAACGGCTATGGCAACTTTGTGGCGTTCTGCAACATTTCGATTGGTAAAGCCCAACAGGTTAAGCATCGCTGAACGTGCACGTTCAGCGAATGCCAGATAATTGGCGTGATAGACGATGCCGCCTGCATCCGTATCTTCGTAATAAACAATAAGCGGATAGATGTGCTTATTGCCGTCAAGCCATCCCAAAAGGGCATCATGATCTTTTTGTGACATCAGGAATCGTCCCCCGCCTGCCCGTCAAACAGATCGGAAAGCGGCATCCCGCCCGCTTCGCGCGGCGGCGTCAGACCGAGATGCTTAAAGCCCTTAACACCCAGCATGCGCCCGCGCGGCGTTCGCTGGATCAGGCCTTGTTGCAGCAAATACGGCTCAATGACGTCTTCGATGGTATCGCGTTCTTCAGACAGGGCCGCGGCAAGCGTGTCGACACCAACGGGACCGCCGCCATAGTTGCTGGCGATACAATTAAGGTAACGCCGGTCCTGACTATCAAGACCAAGATTATCGACCTCAAGCCGGGTCAGGGCCGCATCGGCAATAAATTTATCGACCGGGGATTTTTCCGCCACCGCGGCAAAATCACGCACACGGCGCAACAGGCGACCGGCGATACGCGGGGTGCCACGCGACCGGCGGGCAATTTCCATCGCCCCTTCTTCGGTCATGTCGAAATTCAGAAGCCGCGCGCCACGGGCAACGATGCTGACCAGTTCTTCGGGCTCATAGAACCGCAAACGCAACGGGATACCGAAACGATCACGAAGCGGGGTGGTCAGAAGGCCCGAACGGGTCGTGGCCCCGACAAGGGTGAAGGGCGGCAAGTCAATCCGCACCGAACGGGCTGCGGGTCCCTCGCCGATGATCAGATCAAGCTGGAAGTCTTCCATCGCCGGATAAAGGATTTCCTCCACCGCAGGGTTCAGACGATGGATTTCGTCAATAAACAAAACATCGCGCGGCTGCAGGTTGGTCAGAAGGGCTGCCAGATCCCCGGCCTTGGCAATCACCGGGCCGGATGTTGCGCGAAAGCCGACACCGAGTTCACTGGCAACGATTTGCGAAAGTGTGGTTTTCCCCAAGCCGGGCGGACCAAAGAACAGGACATGGTCCATGGCTTCTTCGCGGGCACTGGCGGCCTTGATGAAAACATCAAGGTTTTCGCGCACTTCTTTCTGGCCGGTAAAATCATCAAGCCGACGGGGACGCAGCGATCCATCCTGTTGGTCTTCTTCGCGACGCTCGCCACTGAGCAGACGGTCTTCTTCTTCGCTCACGCGCTAAGCTCCTTTAGTCCCAGACGGATCAGGGTATCGATCGACTTGTCGTCACCTGCCTGCTGTGCAGCCTTGCCCACCGCACCAAACGCCTCGGAGCGGCCATAACCGAGATTGACCAATGCCGATACTGCGTCTGCCAAAACGACGCTATCATCCACAACAGGGTCTGCCGGGGCTGTGTCGGCGCTCACATCTGGTGCGGGTTTGGCTGATTTCTTGGATTTTGCGGCTGGCTTTGCGTCTTCGACGGCGGGGGCCGCAGGGGCTGCAACCGGGCCAAGGTTCAGTTTTGCGGCCTTGTCTTTCAATTCGCCAACGATGCGGGTTGCGACCTTTGGCCCGATACCCGGTGCGCGGCAAAGTGCCGTGGTGTCTTGGGCCGCCAGCGCACGCAGAAGATCAGTCGGGGTCAAAACAGACAACAGCGCCAGCGCGACCTTGGCGCCCACACCTTGCACGGTGGTCAGCAAGGCAAACCATTGCTTTTCGGCATTGTCGGCAAAACCATAAAGATGAATGTGATCTTCGCGAACATGGGTTTCGATCATCAGCCCGGCATCCCCGCCCTTGGGCGGCAGCATGGAAAGGGTGCGGCGCGATGCAAAGACCAGATACCCGACACCGTTCACATCAATGATAACGCTGTCTTCGCCGATGAAATCCACAATTCCGCGCAGTTTGGCGATCACCTGTATTTTCTCCCGTTTCGTGTTGGGTGCGTTGCCATCGAATTGGCAAGCGACCGGTTTCCGGCATGTTGCGCGTGGCAGATGGCAACGGCAAGGGCGTCCGCCGCATCCGGCCCGACGATCTCACATCCCGGCAGCAGGGTCGAAACCATCATTTCGACCTGCTGTTTGGCAGCATGCCCTGCGCCAACAACAGTCTTTTTGACGGCATTGGGTGTATATTCCGTTACCGGGATGCCGTTACGCGCCGGCGCAAGCAAGGCCACCCCGCGTGCCTGCCCCAGTTTCAGGGTCGAAACCGGGTTCTTGTTCACAAAGGTTTCCTCGACCGCGGCTTCATCAGGCGTCCAGAGCTTGATGACTTCGATCAGGCCGGTATGGAGCTGATCGAGACGTTCGGCAAGGGTCAGGGATTGGGTGGATGTCACCACACCATTGGCGACATGACGCATGCGGTTATTGTCGAGGTCAATGACACCCCAACCGGTTCGTTGCAGACCGGGATCAATCCCGAGCACTCTGACCACTACTTCCCCCAAAAGAAAACCGGATTGCAGATACAAAACACCCGCCATTCAAAAGCGAAAGGCGGGTGTTGGCAAATGTTAATTAGTTGTCGAGACCAGCAACGATTTCGTCTGTCCAGTTAACGTTGGTCCAAACATTCTGGACGTCGTCGTTATCTTCAAGGACATCGACAAGCTTCATGATGCTTTGTGCCTGATCGACGGTAATGTCAGCCTCGGTAGTCGCCCGGAAGACCATTTTTGCGCTTTCCGGATCGCCGAATTTTTCGGTCAGGGCTTCACGCACAGCGTTGAGTTCTTCGAGTTCGGTATCGATGATGTGGTTTGCTTCATCAGATTCCGCGTTGGCAGCACCGGCCTCAAGGGCCGCTTCGAAGATTTCGTCGGCATCGGCCTTGTCGGCCGGATAGACGATTTCGCCCAGACGGTTGAACATGAAACCAACCGACCCGGTTTCACCAAGGTTGCCACCATGTTTTGTGAAGGCCGCACGAACTTCGGAAGCGGTCCGGTTACGGTTATCGGTCAGTGCTTCAACAATGACGGCGACACCTGCAGTGCCATAACCCTCGTAACGGACTTCTTCGTAGTTATCGCCCTCGCCCGCACCGGTCGCCTTTTTGATGGCACGATCGATGTTATCCTTGGGCATGTTCTGAGCACGCGCTGCAGCAATCGCCGCACGCAGGCGCGGGTTGCTATCGACGTCTTCGCTGATTTTCGCCGCAACGGTAATTTCGCGCGCGAGTTTGGTGAAGATCTTGGCGCGCTTTTTGTCCTGCGCACCTTTGCGGTGCATGATGTTTTTAAATTGGGAATGGCCGGCCATAACCTAAAACCTGTAGTCATTGAACTTGTGTTGGAACGGTATCGGGAGATACCACGCCGGTCATACGGGCCTTCCCTGACAGACCAGCCCGCCCGGGCATGTGCAAGCTGTGCATTCACATCTGCGACATACGCGAACGAAAATTTCGACAGCTCCTATATCCTGTTTGCCGTGCAAGGTCCAGCCATGCTTGCCAACTCACCGGGATCACAGGCAGCACCGGGCGACGGGAACGCAGCAAACCCTGTTTGGGTTCCCGGCCTATCCCGGGATAGTTCGCCCCTATACGCGGATAGATGTTGCAGACCTCATGATATTCTTTCATTAATGTTATTTGTCATAGATATTAAACTAAAGAAGAATACTCTCAGGGGGCCGGAACTGACGCCGAACGCGGGACAACACATGATCCTGTGGTGCCAGAAACAACCGGAATGGACAAAGAAGCCATACGGAAACAGCCAGGAAACAAAGGTTAGATAGAATGGGAACTAAATTCGGGGTCCAAAGCAAGCTTCTGATATCATTTGCTTTGGTAGGACTAATGGCGGTTATTTCTGCCATCGTCGGTGCGGTATCCTTCAACCAATTCGGCAATGCGCTGAGCACAATCACAGAAGAAAAGCTTCCGCCGATTGCCGCGGCACAGTCACTTGCGACCGGAAGTGCCGAGATTGTTGCGATTGCGCCACGTATCGTGGCCGCAACCAATCCGGAAGAAGAAACTGCGATCAATGACGAACTTGCGGTGCGCCTGGACGAACTTTCCGTGCTGATCGAGGAAATCGAGGCTACCGGCTTTATGCCGGCTGTGATCGCAAGCATCAATGATAACCGCGCCCTGCTCGAGGATAACCTTCGTCAGCTTCACGAAGTGACCCAGGAACGCTTCCAGATCAGCAACGAAAAGTCTGATAAACTCGATGAGTTCCAAAGTCATGCCAAGCGTTATGCCGACACCCTGAAGCCGCTGCTGTCCTATACCCAGAACGACATGGCCCAGGGCACCGAATACGCTTCGTCCTTTGAAGACGATCCGTCAAAAAAATTCAGTACCGACAAGACAGAAATTCTAGAGGCTTTCCAGAAGTTCGCGTCAGCGATCGAGACACGTACTCCGATCCTCGAGATCGAACGTCTCGGTTCGTCCGCATCCAACATGATTATTTCCAGCACCACGGAAACCCAGGCCGTCCGCCTGTCGATCATTCCGGTGCGCATCCGCGGCGTTTATGCCGACGCGCTGAGCAAGCTTGATACGCTTGACAATGACCGCCTCAAGGCCTTTTACGTCGACCTGATTGGCAAGATGCAGAAGCTTTCAGTTGGTGAAGGCAGCCTGCCGGACCTTCGCAAACGTGAGCTTGAGACGACTGAAAGAAGTCAAGCACTTGTCGTACAAAGTGGCGAATACGCCAATGCCATGCGTAACAGCGTTGCCGAACTGGTTGCCGGTCTGAATGCAGAAGTTGACGAGGCCGCCGCCCAGGCAAAAGTTGTCGAGAAACAAAGCCTGACCGCCCTGTTTGTCGTCGCAGTTGCAGCGATCATCATCTCGCTTGCGATCTATGTACTGTATGTGCGTGGCAACGTTCTGCGCCGTCTTGGCAGCCTGCAGAAAACCATGGTTCAGCTTGCAGATGGCAACCTTGATGTCGTCGTCCCCTCCAAGGGCAAAGACGAAATCAGCGCCATGGGCCGTGCGGTTGATGTCTTTAAGGACAACGCGCTTAAGGTTCAAGCCATGCAGGCGGAAGAAGAACGCCTTAACCGTGAACGCAATGAAGCGCTTCGTGATGAATTGCTGACGCTGGCTGATACCCTGCAAAACGAAGTCGAAAGTGCCGTGAATGAAATCGCGGCCCTTGGCGATCAGCTTCAGGGGGTATCGGGCCAGATGACGTCGAGCGCGGAACTGGTTTCAGGCCAGACCGAAGACGTTGCGAGCTCTGCACAGGAAGCAACCGGCAATGTCGAAACGGTTGCAGCCGCGACCGAACAGCTGTCGGCATCGAATGCGGAAATCAACCGTCAGATGGCGGAATCGACCCGCATTTCAAGCGAAGCTTCCAGCCGTGCACAGGAAACCAACGAACTGGTTCACAGCCTGTCGCAGTCTGCAGATCGTATTGGCGAAGTGATCGCCCTGATCACCGACATCGCAGAACAGACCAACTTGCTTGCACTTAACGCGACCATCGAGGCCGCCCGTGCTGGCGATGCTGGCAAGGGCTTTGCGGTTGTTGCCGCAGAGGTCAAAAACCTTGCTAACCAGACTGAAAAAGCCACCGAGGAGATTTCTGGCCAGATTTCTGGCATCCAGAAAGCGACCGGTGAGTCTGTGAACGCAATCGGCGATATCGGCCGCATCATTGAAAACATCAATGAAATCGCGACCACTATCTCCGCTGCGGTTGAGGAACAAGGTGCAGCAACAGACGAAATCACGCGCAATGTGCGTGGTGCGGCTGATCGCACACGTTCCGTTTCGGCCTCGATCACGGAAGTTGCCAACGAAACCAGCAAGACCGGTGAACTTTCTGGTCAGGTTCTGGCAACTGCGCAGGATGCCTCACAGAAGGTTGAAAACCTTCGCTCGCGGATTAACGGCATTCTTGATGATCTGCGCCAACAGGCAAATGAGCGCGCAGCGTCCTGATCCTGCCAGACGTACTTTTAAAAAGGCCCGCCAATGGCGGGCCTTTTTTTTGCATCCGTCCACGGGCGAGATATTCAATAACGACCGCCTTACCCAAAATCAAAACGCAACCGTCGTAAGGCGCAATCTTGGGCCAATACCTGGTCATATACAGATGTACAGGTTGGTTTGAAAAGCCATGATCGCGGCGGCGATACTGTGCTATATCTGCTTCTAATGATAAAAAATCAGGCCCCACTTTAATCACCCTTGATCCTGTTCGGGGCAGGACATGGGTATCCCCAAAATGTGGCTTGGCAGGGAACAGACGTTCAAACGACGCATGTATACGCGTCGGCACGAGGCCGTGTTGACGCTTGGCTCTTTGGTCTACGGGGTAAGATAAATTATGGGTTTTAGTATCAAGCGCGGCACCAAGCCGTCTTCGCCAAAAAAGAAATCCACAGACAAAGCAAAAAAATCCAATAAAGCAGGACTCGGCGTTCGTGAAAAATTGGCAGGTGCCTTCTTTCTTGTCGGTCTGATTGCAATTCTGGCTGCGGCCGTATCGGTCTTCTCATTTACAAAATTCGGCAACCAGCTTGACAAGATTGCCTATGAGCAGCTTCCGCCCATGTTTGCCGCGCAGCAGCTTGCGACGACCAGCGCAAAGATTGTGGCATCCGCACCACGTATTGTTGCTGCCTCAACCATCGAGGAAGAACAGGCCGTCAAAGCCGACCTTGATGTGATGCTGGCAACCTTGCAAGAAAACCTTGCGGTCCTCGACGAGTCCGGTCTTCCGCAAGAAACTCTTGCGGTGATTGAAGGCAATGGCCAGAGCCTTGCCGAAGCCCTGCAGGAACTGCACGACACGACCATAGAACGGTTTGAAGTCGCAAGCGAGCTGTCAGATTCAATCTCCAAGTTCCAGCAGCTGACCGGCAAGTACAACTCGATGATCCAGCCGATCCTTTCGGCATCCCAGACCAACATCACCTCGATCACCAGCCAGGTTCAAGAGCTGCGTCAGGCGGGTGCCTTCATGACCGAGGAACAGGAAGCCTCGATCAAGGGATTGCTGTTCAAGCTTGACGAATTGATGGCAGCGCAGGCGCCGATCACCCGTCTGGCAAACAGTGGCGCGGAAATCAGTAATACGGTTCTGTCGGCCGCGTCATCGGATGACCGCATGCAGCTTCGCATCATGGGGGTTCAGGTGCGTGGTGCGGTTGGTGTTGTTGCCAACACGATTGCCGAGCTTGAAAACGCAAAACTCCGTAAGTTCTATGAGGGTCTTCTTGGCGATATCAAGAAACTGTCGATGGGGCGCAAAAGCATCTCGTCGCTGCGCAGCAAGGAACTCAAGCTTGCCGACGAACAGATCGATATCGTTGAAGACAGCGCCGAATTTGCTGCCGCCATGGAAGATGGTGTGAACATGCTTGTTGGCGATCTTCAGTCGGGCGTGGACAAATCGGCCGATGCTGCCAGCACCCTTACCCAGCAAAGCTCTGTCGTGATGTACGGGGTTGGTGGCGCTGCGATTGTCATCCCGCTTCTGATCTATCTGGTTTATGTGCGTGGCAACCTTCTGCGTCGTCTGGCCGGTCTTCAGAAATCGATGATTTCGCTGGCTGATGGTGATCTTGAAGTGGCCGTACCGTCGGCCGGAAGTGATGAAATTTCCGCCATGGGCCGCGCCGTTGACGTGTTCAAGGCCAACGCCATCAAGGTCCGTGACATGCAGGCCGAGGAAGAGCGCCTTAACCGCGAACGCAATGAGGCGCTCCGTGATGAATTGCTTACGCTTGCCGACAACCTTCAGGGTGAAGTCGAAAGTGCGGTGAATGAAATCGCGGCCCTTGCCGAACAGCTGCAAGGTGTTTCCGGTCAGATGACTGACAGCGCCGAACTTGTTTCGGGGCAGAGTGACGAAGTGTCGAAATCTGCTGACGAAGCCACCGGCAATGTTGAGACCGTTGCGTCGGCGACGGAACAGCTTTCAAGTTCGAACGCGGAAATCAACCGTCAGATGGCGGAAACCACCCGTATTTCGAACGAAGCTGCACAGCGTGCGCAGCACACCAACGAACTGGTCAACAGCCTTTCACAGTCGGCAAGCCGCATCGGCGAGGTGATCGCACTGATCACCGACATTGCCGAGCAAACCAACCTTCTGGCCCTGAACGCCACCATCGAGGCGGCCCGTGCTGGCGATGCCGGCAAGGGCTTTGCAGTTGTCGCGGCAGAGGTCAAAAACCTTGCCAACCAGACTGAAAAGGCGACTGAGGAAATCTCGGGTCAGATTACCGGTATTCAGAAAGCCACTGGTGAATCGGTCAATGCGATTGGCGAGATCGGTTCGATCATTGACAGCCTCAACGAGATTGCCACGACCATCTCGGCAGCGGTTGAGGAACAGGGTGCGGCAACCGACGAGATCACGCGCAACGTGCGTGGTGCGGCGGATCGTACCCGCGCAGTGTCAGCATCGATTGCCGAGGTTGCCAATGAAACCGGTCGTACCGGTCAGTTGTCTGGTGAAGTTCTGACCACGTCGCGTTCGGCATCCGAGAAAGTCAGCGAAATGCGCACCCGCATTTCCAGCATTCTGGATGACCTGCGCCAGCAGGCCCGTGATCGCGCGGCCTGATCCGAACCACACATCTGAAATGACAAAGGCCCGTCATCTGGCGGGCCTTTTTCTTTGGGCTAAAGATATTCAGTGCTTGTGCACTTTGCCTATGTGCTTGGCCTTATGCGCTGGGCCAGCTGCCTTTAAGGCGTCCACCGATCCGTACGGCCTCAATCCGTTTGGCGAGCCCCGTCTTGTCATCGGTTTCAACATACACACCACATACCGTGGCCGGACCATCTGCCGGTTCAAACCGGCCAGACGGCATCTTGGTGATGAATTTGCGGACCGAGTTTTCCTTTTTCATGCCGATCACGGAATCAAAGTCGCCGCACATGCCAACATCGGTCTGATAGGCCGTGCCATGTGGCAGTATCTGGGCATCAGCGGTCGGCACATGGGTGTGCGTGCCCAGAACAAGCGACGCCCGCCCGTCACAATGGTGCCCAAAGGCCATCTTTTCAGACGTGGTTTCGGCATGGAAATCAACGATCACCGCGTCAACATTCTTGCCCAGCTTGTACTTGGCAAACAGCTTGTCAGCCCCCTGGAACGGGCAGGAAAGCGGATCCATAAACAGACGGCCCATCATGTTGATGACGCAAACCTTTTTGCCCGCTTTGGTCTTGAAGACGTAATCGCCATTGCCTGGCGTGCCATCGGGGAAGTTCCAGGGGCGCAGCAGTTTTTCGTCTTCATCAATATAGGCGATGATTTCGCGCTGGTCCCAGACATGGTTGCCCGTGGTCAGGACATCGGCACCAGCAGCATAGAATTCCTTGCAGATTTTTGCCGTGACGCCAAAGCCATGGGCTGCGTTTTCGACATTCACCACCGCGATATCAACCGACAAACGGTCACGTAACATAGGGAGCGCCTCAAGCGCTGCCTTGCGACCGGATTGCCCCAGAACGTCGCCAAGATGAAGTAAACGCATTGTGCTTCCTGTATTGCGTCAGCCAGCAGGCAGACATGTTTCGTTTAATGCACCCTGCCCCGGGACGCATGACCGGCATCACGAAATGGAAAAGGGATTTTTAGGGTCATGACCCTAAGCAAAATAATCGGGAGCCACCGCTGCCGTTGGCCATTTGGTAATTCCTCGTGACCTGCGAGTGCAGGTGGGCGCCGTATAACGAGACCACGGCCTCGACAGGGACAGCTCCCTAGAGAAATGAGCATCGGCCCCGGGAATTAGCGAACCTGACGAACAGGGCAGCTCCCTTGATGCTGTGTTCTTGATCGCCGCGAACGGCGCATCGCAAACTGTCAGCGACCGGAACTTAGTCTTCGGCCGTCTGAATTTCAAGTAGATTGCGTGATTTCGGTCCTGAGTTAAAGCAGCCATGCAGCAGGCGAATAACCAGTTGATCAGTCTTTGTTCAGACGATCTGCAAGCGTTTCGATACGTTCGGCCATGCTTTCGATATTTTCTGCCAGCGCGTCGCTTTCACCAGCCGACAGGCTGCCATCTTCCGCGACCGCGCCGCCACCATTTTCAAGCTTTTCCTGCACCGTACCCAGTTCATCGGCAATCAGAAGGCTGGTCATGACCAGAAGGCGCTGTTCGCCGATCTGACCGACGGCACCTGAGATTTCCTTGACCCGTTCGTCAACATATCCGGCAAGTGCATGAATACGATCTTCCTGACCGTCGTCACATGCGATGTCATAGCTGCGACCGTTAATGCGAATGGAAACCTGTGCCATGGGTTATGCCTGCTTCTTTGCGGGTTCTTCATCAAGGACGAGTTTGAGTTGATCAACTGCACCATCAAGGCGGTTTGAAACCGTTTCGGTCGTCTGGCAAAGCCGGTCGTAATCTTCGCGGAGAGCCGAAAGTTGTCCGCGCAGGGCTTCGACTTCTGCCGTGTCAGCATTTGCGTCCTGGCTTTTGGCGTCGATCGCCGACTCCGCGACCGTTTCCAGACGTTCCAGTGCTGCTTTCAGTCGATCACTTGCCTGTTGCAACCGCGACATGACCCTACCCAAATATTTGCTGTTAACTCAAAGATTACAGACGTCAAACGTCTGCTGCGACAGTCCATATGCCAATATGACCTGTCGAAGATGTCATGATCATGGCTGATTTAACACCACAGATTCCGATCAACAACCGTTTTACCCGACTGTGTGCGAAACCAGTCTGATCGGGTGGCACGACAGCCATGCCCGAAACATAGAACTGGCGCTGCAAACAGGTCAACAGGACCCGTAATTGGCCCCGTCAATGCCCGTATGGTTAACCATAATCGCGAGAACATGGCAGATTTTCGATAGAAGCGGTTGACGTATGCCCCCTGTAAGGGCATCTTCCGCGCGAATTCCGTTAATAAATGGAAAAGTGTTTTCATCGCCCGACCGCGAAACCCCCAGGAACCGCATCACATGACGACGCAAGTAGAACACAACCGCATGGCCAATGCCATCCGCTTCCTCTCGGCAGATGCTGTCGAGAAAGCCAAATCCGGTCACCCGGGCATGCCGATGGGCATGGCAGACGTTGCGACTGTTCTTTATACCAAATTCTTGAAATTCGATCCGAAGCACCCGAACTGGCCGGACCGCGACCGTTTCATCCTGTCCGCAGGTCACGGTTCGATGCTTCTTTATTCGCTTCTGCACCTGACCGGGTATGACGATTTCGATCTCGATCAGATCAAGAATTTCCGTCAGATGGGCTATCGCACTGCGGGCCACCCGGAATATGGCCACGGCGAAGGCATTGAAACCACCACCGGCCCGCTCGGCCAGGGTATTGCGACCTCGGTCGGTTTCGCCCTTGGCGAACGCATCATGAATGCCCGCTTTGGTGACAGCGTTGTTGACCACTACACCTATGTGATTGCCGGTGACGGGTGCCTGATGGAAGGTATTTCGCAGGAAGCCATTTCGATGGCCGGTCACATGAAACTGTCGAAGCTTATCGTTCTGTTCGATGACAACGGCATTTCGATTGATGGCCCGACCTCGCTTTCGACATCGGAAGACCACAAGAAGCGCTTTGAAGCTGCTGGCTGGGACGTTCAGGAAATTGACGGCCACGATTCTGCTGCGATTGAAGCTGCCATTGCCAAGGCAAAATCCACCAACACCCCGTCGATGATTGCCTGCAAAACCGAAATCGGCTTTGGCGCACCGACCAAAGGCGGCACCGCAGCAACGCACGGCGCACCGCTTGGTGCGGAAGAACTTGCCGGCATGCGCAAGAAACTCGGCTGGGATGCCGAGCCGTTTGAAATCCCGGCAGATGTCCGGGACGCATGGCTTTCTGCTGGCGCACGCGGTGCCGAGGACTTCAATGCGTGGGGTTCACGTTTTGATGGTCTTGAAGCTGCCCTGAAAGACGAGTTCGAACGTCGTATCGAAGGCAAGCTTCCGGAAAACTGGATCGAAGCGTTCAACGACTACAAAAAGCAGATCACCGAAGAACTGCCGAAGGTCGCAACCCGCAAGGCGTCGCAGAACGTTCTTGAAGTTCTGACCAAGGCGATCCCGGAAATGATCGGCGGTTCTGCCGACCTGACCGGTTCGAACAACACCAAGACCGGCGTTCAGGCACCGATCACCGCCGACGGTGGTTATGAAGGCGCGTATATCTATTACGGTATCCGCGAACACGGCATGGCCGCGGCCATGAACGGTCTGGCGCTGCATGGTGGCGTTCTGCCCTATGGTGGCACCTTCCTGGTCTTCACCGACTATTGCCGTCCGTCGATCCGCCTTTCGGCCCTGATGAACCAGCGCGTTGTTTACGTCATGACCCATGATTCCATCGGTCTTGGCGAAGACGGCCCGACCCACCAGCCGGTCGAACATGTTGCGTCGCTGCGCGCCATGCCGAACGTGACCGTGATCCGCCCGGCCGATGCGGTTGAAACCGCCGAAGCATGGGCAATGTCGATCACCAACGAGAGTGGTCCGACCGTTCTGGCCCTCACCCGTCAGAACCTGCCGGTTCTGCGCACCGAATATCGTGACGACAACCTTGTCGCACGTGGCGGTTACGTGATTTCCGATTGCGATGGCGATCGTCAGGTCACCCTGATCGCGACCGGTTCGGAAGTCGAGATCGCGGTTGACGCGCAGGCCAAGCTGAAAGCAGACGGCATCAATGCTGCTGTTGTTTCGCTGCCGAGCTGGGAACTGTTTGACGCCCAGTCGCCGGAATACCGCAAGGACGTTCTGGGCAGCGCACCGCGCGTTGCCATCGAAGCCCTTTCGGTCTTTGGCTGGGAAAAATATGTTGGCGACAACGGCAAGGTTGTCGGCATGCACGGTTTTGGTGCCTCGGCACCTGCCCCGGTCCTTTACGAGCATTTCGGCATCACCGCCGACGCGCTGGTCAAAGCGGCCAAGGAACTGGTTTAATTTACAGGGCCGGATCGGTAACATGCCGATCCGGCCTTTTTTCTATGGGTTCTTGACCCTAAGCCGTGATTGATACTCCCCAGGTACCAATCATTATAATTTTGGAGGGATGAATGGCTATTCGCGTAGCGATTAATGGTTTTGGCCGTATCGGCCGTCTGGTTCTGCGTTCTATCGTTGAAAGCGGTCGCACCGACGTTGAAGTTGTTGCCATCAACGACCTGGGTGACGTCAACACCAACGCACATCTTCTGAAATATGATTCCGTTCATGGCGTTCTGGCCAATGACGTCAAAGCCGAAGGCGAAAACCTCGTCATCGACGGCAAGACGATCAAGGTTTGCTCTGAACGTGACCCGGCGAACCTGCCGTGGGCCGACCTTAAAGTCGACATCGCGTTTGAGTGCACCGGCATCTTCCTTGACGAAGCTGGTGCAGGCAAACACCTGACCGCAGGTGCCAAACGCGTTCTGATTTCCGCCCCGGCAAAGGGCGACATCAAGACCGTTGTTTACGGTGTTAACTCTGACAGCCTGACCGCTGATGACGTAATTGTTTCGAACGCATCCTGCACGACGAACTGCCTTGCACCGGTTGCAGATGTTCTGAACAAAACCGTTGGCATCACCAAGGGCTTCATGACCACTGTTCACGCCTTCACCGGCGACCAGAACACCGTGGACAGCCTGCATAAAGACCTGCGTCGTGCACGTGCGGCATCGCTTTCGATGATCCCGACCTCGACCGGCGCTGCAAAGGCTGTTGGTCTTGTTCTTCCGGAACTCAAAGGCAAGCTCGACGGTACCGCGATCCGTGTTCCGACCCCGAACGTCTCGATGGTTGACCTGACCTTCGTCGCTGGTCGTGACACCACCGTTGATGAAGTCAACGCAGCAATCAAGGAAGCTGCAAACGGCCCGCTGAAAGGCGTTCTTGGCGTTTGCGAAGCACCGCTGGTTTCGGTTGATTTCAACCACAACCCGAACAGCTCGACCTTTGATGCGACCCAGACCCAGGTGATGGACGGCAACTTCGTTCGTATCCTGTCCTGGTATGACAACGAGTGGGGCTTCTCCAACCGTATGAGCGACACCGCTGTCGCCATGGCGAAGTTCCTCTAAGCATCGCTTAGGTCAAAATTTTCAAGGTGCCCGAAGTTCTGCTTCGGGCACTTTTCTTTTGCGCCTCTTTCCGTCACTGTCTAGGTGACACGCCTATCAAGACAAACAGGAGCCCGGCCCGTGAGCCTTCTTTTCAAGGAACTTGATTATCGCCCGACACCGATGGGGGTATTAAGCCTGCGTCGCCGACGTGAGCTGAGCCTTGATATCGATGTCTATGAAATCAAGCTTGATGAAGAATACCTGATGTCGAGCCTGTTTACCGATGCGGAGATTGCGCTGGCCGATCTGGGGTTGGCTGAACTTGATCGCGATAACCTTGATGTGGTCGTTGGTGGCTTGGGCCTTGGCTATACCGCCAAGGCAGCGCTTGATAATCCCAAGACTGGCAAGCTGACCGTGCTTGATACCCTGCCCGAGGTAATCGAATGGCATCAGCAAGGATTGCTGCCACTGGGGGATCAGCTTTCAAACGACCCGTGTTGCGCATTGGTGCATGGGGATTTCTTTGCCGCAGCACTTTCTGATACGCCGGGCATGAACCCGGATGCGCCAGACAGCTTGCATGACGCGGTCCTTTTGGACGTTGATCATTCGCCGGGCAATGTTCTGCATGAAACCCACAAGCGCCTTTATACCAAGGAAGGTCTGGCGAAACTTGCCACCCATCTGGTGCCCGGGGGGATTTTTGCCCTGTGGTCGACCGAGATGCCCGAACCATGGTTTGAAGAGAACCTGAAATCCGCGTTTGAGACCATCCGGGCCGACGTGATTAAATTCAAACATCCGCTGATTGATCGTGAAGACATCAACACGGTCTATGTTGCGCGCACCAAGGCCTGAGCAAGCATCATGACCACCCTGCCCGACCCGATCATCCGCGTTCACGGCATCACTGGTGCCCGGTCCGCCTGCCGGGTGATGGGGGATCGTGGGTTTGCGCTGCTGTCGCCTGTTCACGCAGCCCAATCGCACGGGGCGCAATGGTTTGCCGATCTGATCACGCTTGTGCGCGAAGAATTCCCGGCATCCGACATCACAGCGATTCTTGATTGTCGCGGACGGGTTTCTGGTGCGTTGGCCGCGATTGAGCTTGGCCTTGATGCGGTGATGGTCGATCCGATGCCCGAACCGCAGTTGGAAAACCTTCGGGATATGGCAGGCCAGACAAACTGTCTGGTCATGACAGAGCTCCCGGCCAAAGATGTGATTTATCAGATGGCCGATGACCTGTTGCCCGATCATGAACTCGAGAAGCGGTTGCTTGCACATCTTGCCGGGTAGCCTTGGCAATTGCCAAAACCGGCGTCAAAGGTTACATAACACGCAGGAAATCATCAGGAATTATCATCGTGAATTCAGACGAACTTGCCGGTCTTTATCTTCTGACCCCGCCGAAATTTGACCTTGCACCCTTTGGCGAGACGCTGAAATCTGTGCTTGATACCGGTGCGGTTGATTGCCTGCAATTGCGCCTGAAGGACGTTAGCGATGATGAAATCCGCACCGCGATTGATACGATCCTGCCAATGTGCGTGGATCGTGACATTCCGCTGATCCTGAATGATCGTCCCGACATTGCCAGGAAATCGGGCTGCGATGGTGTGCATGTTGGCGAAGGTGATGCCAGCTATGACGAAGCGCGCGCCATCATGGGCGAGGAACATATTGTTGGTGTGTCATGCTATGACAGCCGCCACAAGGCGATGATCCTTGGCGAAAAGGGTGCGGACTACGTGGCATTCGGTGCATTTTATCCGACCAAGACCAAAGAAGCCAAAACCAGCGTCACGCCGGAAATCCTTGAAATCTGGACGACCTTTACCACCGTGCCCTGTGTGGCAATTGGCGGCATCACGGCAGACAATGTTGCCCCGCTGGTTCTGGCAGGTGCAGACTTCATCGCGGTAACAGGTGGTGTGTGGAACCATCCGGATGGCCCCGAAGCAGGGGCAAAGGCGATCAAGGCTGCGATTGCGGCGACCGATATCTGAACTGAATACCGGCCAACGGGAAATCATATGGCTGGCAATTGGTTGCGCCAGCCATGCGCGAATGACGGGGTGTTATGCGCGTAAACCCGGATCAATCTGCTTGCAGCAAAACACCCGAACTGGTAGGTAGACCCCCTGAAATGGGGCGCTTGCCCCTTATTGCATTGTGAATCTGTGATCTGAAAGAACGGTTTGTGCCATGAAAATCAACGGCAACGAAATCCGTCCGGGTAACCTTATCGAACATAAAGGTGCCCTGTGGCGTGCAGTAAAATGCCAGGCTGTGAAGCCGGGTAAAGGCGGTGCTTTTAACCAGGTTGAACTCAAAGACATTCGTACCGGCACCAAGCTGAACGAACGTTTCCGTGCATCGGAAACCGTAGAAAAGGTTCGCCTTGAGCAGAAAGAATACACCTACCTGTTTGCCGATGGTGACATGATCACCTTCATGGACAGCGAAACCTACGACCAGATCACAGTCAATTCCGACCTTATTGGCGACGCTGCTGTCTATCTTCAGGATGGCATGGTTGTGACCATCGAATCCTTCGAAGGGGAGCCGCTTGGCGTAACCCTGCCCGAGCATGTTGTCTTCGAAATCGTCGAAGCCGACGCCGTTGTCAAAGGTCAGACCCAGTCTTCTTCCTTCAAGCCGGCTGTTCTTGAGAACGGTGTTCGTGTGATGGTGCCCCCGCATATTGAATCGGGTACGCGCATTGTCGTGAACACGGTTGAAGGCACCTATGTCGAGCGTGCCAAGGACTAAGGGCCTCCCTTGCCCGCCGGTCCGGAAAGCGGACCTTCTTTTAATTCAAATTCCGGGAGATATGCCGTGCGAGGCGCCGCCCGTCGTTCTGCAAATATCAACGTGATGTACAAGGCTGTCGAAAAGGCAGCCTATGGACTGAAACGCGACTTCGGTGAAGTCGAAAACCTTCAGGTTTCGATGAAAGGCCCGGCAGATTTCGTATCTGCGGCTGATCACCGTGCCGAAAAACGCCTGCGTGAAGAGCTTGAGCGTGCCCGTCCGGGCTATGGCTTCCTTCTTGAAGAAGGTGGCGAGGTCAAGGGCTCCGATCCCGAGCATCGCTGGATCATTGATCCGCTTGATGGCACCACCAACTTCCTGCATGGCATCCCGCATTTTGCGATTTCGGTTGCCCTGCAAAAGGGTAACGAAATCATCGCTGGCATGATCTATGACGTTGCCAAGGATGAGTGCTTCTGGGCGGAAAAAGGCGTCGGTGCGTTCCTTGATAACCGTCGCCTGCGCGTTTCGGGCCGTCGTCGCCTGAATGAATGCGTTCTGGCCTGCGGTGTTCCGCACCTTGGCCATGGCGATCACGCGACATTTGAAAAGCAACTGCACTCGGTCATGGAACGTTGTGCCGGTGTACGCCGTATGGGGGCTGCAGCCCTTGATATGGCCTATGTTGCGGCTGGCCGTTATGACGGATACTGGGAATCTCACCTGAATGCGTGGGATATCGCAGCCGGTATTATCCTGATCTCCGAAGCGGGCGGTTACATCCGCGATGAAAAAGGCGGCACCAACATGCTGGCTACCGGCAGCGTCGTTGCAGCCAACGACTACATCCAGCCTGTGCTGGCCAAGACGCTGAAAAAGGCAATTGCGGGCTAACACACCGCTTTTGTTACTGTTTTTTGAAAGGGGCGCTTCTCAATTTGCTGAAGCGCCCCTTTTGCATTATCGGTCAAAGCGGTTGTCCATTACCTGTCTCTAAGCTATTGTGCATGGGACTATGCGGTCTGAATACAGGCCCATAGACAACAGGGGGGCATTCCGAAGGTTAGCGGGTGCCTAATGATCGACACAAAACTGTGTGAAATAGAATAGCGTTACCAAAACGATTTCAAACACAGGGTATTAAGGGGCCTGCGATTTGATGATGGGGTATTCCAAGATTTCGGTGCTTGCGATGACGGCCGCACTGGGAACAACCGTGTTCTTTGGGGCAAACGCATCCGCGCAACAATACTCCCCCGTTTCGGTTGATAACAGCGTTCAGGTAAACTGGGACGTGGCAGATGGCTATGGCGGACAACCGACCGTGCCACAATATCTGTCCCCGACTGTTTCACGCGATCACATCGTCGTGCCCGGCGGTGATCTGATTTTCCCGGAAAGCAAACCAAAATCGACCTTCCTGGCTTCGGATCAGTTTGCCAGTGCCGCTGGCGCAGGCGACTATGACGGCGGCTTTGAAACGGTTGTCATTGATGGATCAGGTGGTGGCAACGCCTTCCCCACCCAGTCAGAATTTTATGGCGTACCGGGCGTTGCGGCGCCATCACCGTCTGCGGCACAGGCTCAGGCAATGATGGATGACGGCGCAAATCAGACCATCGTGTTGAACCAGCCGGAACCAACCGCCGCACCGCGCAGCAAACCGGCAGCCCCCGCCACCAGCGAAAGCAGCGCTGCGGCACCTACCCCGCTGACGAAACTGGCACCTGCACCGGAGCCAACGCCAAGCGTCGCGGAACCAGCGCCTGAAGCAACATCATCGCCAGCGCCGGTGACCGAAACAGCAGAAGAACAAAGCGTTCCGACGGCCCCGGCCGCGCCAGAGATTGCGCCGATTGCAGATGCACCTGAACCGCCTGCTGCACCGGCACCTGACACCACCCAGCCCGCAACCGAGCTGGCCGACACTGCAGAGCCTGTGACCGAACAGGCTGCGCCGCCAGCACCTTCGGCCGAAGAAGCAGCCATTCCGCCGGAAACCGCACCGGAACCAATGCCTGCTGCCGGATCTGATGAATACAGCCTTGGTTTTGCGGCTGAAAGCTTTGAGCTTAGCGACGCCGCCAAGCGCCAGCTTGACAGCGTGATTGCAACCATGGGTCAGGATGAAAACCTGCGCATCCAGTTGCAGGCATACGCACAAGGCGATGGATCAAACGCATCCAAGGCGCGTCGCCTGTCGCTGTCGCGCGCGCTTCAGGTACGTTCCTATCTCATTGACCGGGGTGTGCGCTCCACGCGCATTGATGTTCGCGCTCTTGGTGCGAATGTTCCGTCCGGCCCCGCCGATCGCGTCGATATCAAAACCGTTCAACGCTAGGATTAATCCGTTATGAGCAGCAATTCGGCAAATGGCACGGGATCTCTCCCGCCCATTACCAAACCCGGAAGTTATCTGACACGCATGGCAATCTTCGTTGCCATTATTGCCGGGGTTGGCGCCCTGTTGTACCCGGCCCTGTCTGATGCCTTTATGGCCAATGCTGTTCTCAATGGCCTGATCCTGGGCGTGTTTGTCGTCGGCGTCATTTACACGTTCCGCATGGCCGCAAGCCTGTCACCGGAAGTCACCTGGATCGAGGATTTCCGGCGTTCCCGCCCGGGTCTGACATCACAGGTTCCGCCAAAACTTCTGGCCCCGATGGCCAGCATGATGGCCGAACAGCGCCGTGACCGGCCGCAGCTTTCGACGACGTCGACCCGGACGATCCTTGATTCGATCCGTTCCCGACTGGATGAAAGCCGCGAATTGTCGCGCTATGTCGTTGGCCTTCTGGTGTT
>NZ_DBGS01000046.1:0-24740 GCF_002295455.1 Thalassospira sp. UBA848
GATCACGCCGCTGATCAGGTTGGCGAAAATGCGTTGCAGACCAAACCCGATCCCGACACCAACCGCACCACCAAACACGGCAAGTGCGGTCAGATCGACACCCATGGTCGAAAGCGCAAACAGAACCGCGATCGACAGCAATACAAGCTTGAGAAGCTTTGCCATCAGAACCTGAACCGATGGGGTCAGGTGATGGACCTTGCGGATGCGTTGTTCAAACAGGCGCGAGGCAAAGGATGCCACCCACAGCAAAACCGCAAGGGATAAAATGGCCTTGAGGATGCCATAGACCGATATGCGGAACTCGCCAATATTAAGCGCCAGCCCGTCGAGAATTTCGATGCCGGGATCAAGCCACCCGACGATGTTAAGCGCCGCCAAGGTCCATGCAACGGCGGCAATGGTGCGTGACCAAACCGGGTCATTGACGATGGCCGCGGCAAGACGAATGACAATCCACGCATTGAGAAGACTTGCAACCAGCCGAACAACGTTATGGCGATAGCCCGCCTGAATGGCGACCGCGTCAATCAACCAGATCGTGATGACCAGAATAAGCGGAAAAGCCAAGCTCGGCAGAACCTTGGCAAAGCGACGAAATCCGGCATAGGGCAAAAGCGGCTTCCAGTCCTGCAAGCGCGCGAGAAGCGACGCCAGGCGACGGCGCAGCAAAAAGGCCGGGATGGTGGCAAGCAGGCAGGCGGCAATCTGGATCAGGATCGGGACCAGCAGGACATTTGCAGACAGCCAGGCGATTGCCTGTTCAAGCCATTGCAAATAGATGTCCGGGTTGCTGAGCTGTTCCATATTGCCCCTTATGATCGGTTGCGTTCTTTGCGACAAAGCCCGTTAGATTCTGCCCCTAAAACAATATGGTAACACGGAACGGGATTAACAGGCACCTCTCAACACAGGGTCTTTTGTGTGGCCGGACCCCGGCTGCCAACGGCCCAAGAAAAAAGCCGGCGAATGCCGGCTTTGGATTGATGGGTTAGCGCGCCTTGTAGGGGTGCTTTTCAGACCATTCCTTGATGAACTCGATCAATTCATCATCGCGTTCTTCGGGCAACTTCACCGTCAGGTGAACATATTGATCACCGCGTTTGTTGCCCCGGTCATAAGGCGCACCCTTTCCACGCAGGCGCAGTTTGGTGCCGCTGTTGGCATTGGCAGGCAGCTTCATATTGACCTTGCCATCGACGATCGGCACTTCGATGGAGCCCCCCAGAATGGCTTCAGGCAGGCTGATTGCCAGATCACAATGGATGTCATTGCCTTCGCGCCGGAAGGTTTTGTCCGGATGGACATGCAGCTTGATCAGGGCGTCACCGGCTTCGCCACCATTCATGCCCGCCATGCCCTGACCTTTCAGGCGCAGGGTCTGTTCGTTCTCGCTTCCGGGCGGAATGCGGACTTCAAGGCTTTTGCCACTGGCAAGATTGATGCGTTTGGTCGTGCCAAGGATGGCCTCGGCAAAATCAAGGCTGAGCTCATAAGAGATATTCGGGCCTTTGACCTTTTTGGGTTTGCGTTCCCCGCCAAAGCCACCAAAACCGCCGCCGCCAGATCGGCCGCGCCCCTTGCCAAAAATCTCGTCAAAGATGTCTTCGGCATTGGCACCGGAAAAGCCGAACGGGTCTCCGCCCGCAAAGCCACCACCGGCTTGTCCGCCACCGCCACGGGCAAACGGGCTGGTTTCGCGGCCATCAGCGTCGATTTCACCGTTGTCGAACTTCTTGCGGCGTTCCGCATCCCCCAGAAGGTGATAGGCGCTTGATACCTTTTTGAAGCGTTCTTCGATTTTGGCATCGCCCGGATTGACATCAGGGTGAAGTTCACGCGCCAGTTTGCGATAGGCCTTTTTGATTTCTTCCTGACTGGCGTTTTTGGCAACGCCAAGTGTCTTGTAGGGATCCTGCATTTACTGACCGGTTCCAGAAACTAAAAGCACGTTATGTGATTTGGATGTTGTGTTCATTATTAGATCATGCGCCGCAAAAGATGAACCATTTTGCCGCATCTGATCCGAAACAATGAGATTTCGTGGGCAGAACGCCCGATCCGAACAGCAGATATGAAAAGGCGGCGCTGATCGCAAGGACCGCACCGCCTGTCATTTCAGATTTTTTGACGGGTCTTAGTTCACGACCTGCCAGCTGCCATCAGGTTTGCGGCATGCGGTGCCATAGGCGGTTTCTTCCTGACCGCCAATCATCACCGTTTGCTGGTATTCACGGCAGTATTCCTGAGTTTCGGGTTTCTGATAGGTGCGGGTCGGGGTTACCGTACCCTGAACGCCCGTATCGGGGTTTTGCCAGGTGGTGGTTTCACCGGTTGGCGCAGCTTCAAGCGTACGCTGGGTGCTTTGGGCCATGATGGCGCGGTCGGCATTATCTAGTGATCTGCCGACTTCGCTGCCGATAAAGGCACCGGCGAGTGTCCCAAGCGCCACGCCAACAAGCTGGCCGCTGCCCTTGCCGAACTGCGCGCCCGCAACGGCGCCGCCAACGGCGCCCAGAAGTGTGCCTGCTGTCTGTTTCTGACCCTGGTCCTGAGCACAGCCAGCGATAAAGGCGGTCATGACGACCGGAATAACGATCTGACGGAATTTCATGTTTAATTTGCCCATCTTGTCTTTACAGTCCCAACCGATATGCTTTGGGTTTATATGTTGATCCAACGTTGTCGCTGCCACCGTAGTTCCGAAATAAATGTTTCTCACGGCAACAGACCCAATCAGCCAAAGGAATTCCTTTTGCAATGAACGAAAAAAATGCGCCGAAAATGGGGCATGAGCCCCACGAAGCCCCGTTTGACATGTTTGAAACGTGGTTTTCTGACGCCAAAAAGGCCGAAGATGCCTATCCGGATGCAATGACACTGGCGACCGCGGATGCGCAAGGTCGCCCGTCGGCCCGTATCGTCCTGCTAAAGGGTTTCGATACGCGCGGCTTTGTTTTCTACACCAATTATGAAAGCCGCAAGGGCGACCAGTTGGCCGAGAACGGCTATGCCGCCCTTTGTTTTCATTGGAAAACGCTTGAAAGATGCGTGCGCATCGAAGGCAAGGTTGCCAAAGTCGATGCCAGCGAGTCAGACGAGTATTTTGCATCGCGCCCGCGTGGCAGCCAATTGGGTGCCTGGGCATCCATTCAGTCCCGCCCGATGAGCGGCCGGTTCGATCTTGAAAAGCGGGTTGCCGAATTCACTGCAAAGTTTGGTCTTGGCAAAGTGCCGCGCCCCGATCATTGGGGCGGGTTCCGGCTTGTGCCTGATCGTATTGAATTCTGGGCAGAAGGAAAATTCCGCCTTCATGACCGCAAATTGTTCACCCGTGATGATGCGGACAGTGGCTGGAATACCCAGAAACTGTTTCCGTAAGGGTAGGTCGGGAACCACAAACGCAAAAACGCACAAGGCGACAGAGTCTTGTGCGTTTTTTGTTTTCTGGTCGAGGTGAAGTTTACGCCGCCGGTTCCGGGGGACAGAAGGTGTCTTGCAGCACGGCAATGATTTTCATGATGTCCGGATTGGCCAGCGAATAGTAAATGGTTTGCGCATCACGGCGGGTTTTTACCAGCCCTTCGCGGCGCAGCCTTGCAAGATGTTGCGACAGGGCGGATTGTTTGATGCCCAGTTCATTTTCCAGCGTGCCGACGGATTTTTCTGCATCCCCAAGCGAGCACAGAATAAGCAAGCGCCATTCATTGCCAAGCGTCTTGAGAAATTCAGCAGCTTCACGTGCGTTTTCGTGCAGTGCGTTGTAGTCCATCCGCGAGTAACCCCGTTCTTTTCGCCGCACGCCAGATCGATTTTTCGCCTTGTGCGCCCGGACCCTACCCAAGAGAATAATTTCCCGATTATCAAAGCGTCATCGTAATCACTGGCAATCATGTTACAATCATTTTGTGCGCGGTTGATCTAGAAATTCCCAACCGGCATCAACAAAATATAAGAATAATAATAACTTTCGCAATTTTTTGATCTTGAACAAAGAATACCAAGGCAAGAGATCTCACACTGCTTGGGAATATGGTCATCATCAGTCCGGATTTCGAGCAGGCTCAATGACCGGGCGGACAGGCGGGAGTAATGAAAATGGCAATTCGCACAATTCTGGCACCGGTATCAGGCACGGCGATTGACGAACGTGTAATGACAACGGCCTTCAAGGTAGCCAAAACGTTTGATGCCCATCTTGAGGCGCTATTCGTTGCTGCCGAACCACAAGACGCCATCCCGATCGTTGGCGAGGGTATGTCGGGCCTGATCATCGAAGAAATGATTCAGGCTGCTGCAAACGAAACAGAAAAGCGCGAGGCAGCAGGCAAGGCATCTTTTCAGGCGGCCGTGAAGGAGTCCGGGTTTGAGGAAATCAACACGCCAAACGCCGATGCCAAACCGTCCTGCACCTGGCGCAAGGATAGCGGGCGCGAAGACGAAACAGTTGCCCGCCGCGGGCGTCTTTTTGATTTGGTGGTGATTGGCCGCGATCCAAAGGAAGGATCCGCATCGCTGACCTTTGACGCAGCCTTGATGGAAACGGGTCGCCCGATCCTTGTTGCCCCGGAACGCACGCCTGAAAAAATTGGTGAAAAAGTCATGATCGCCTGGAATGGCGGGATTGAGGCGGCGCGCGCGGTGACTTCGGCCATGCCAATGTTGCGCAATGCCAAGGAAGTCACAATTGTCAGCGTCGGAGAGGTCCCGTATGGCCGAGCATGCGCCAAGGCCCTGGCCGAACAGTTCAGCTGGCACGGAGTCGATGCGACCGTGGTCGAGAGTGCCGAAACCGGACAAGTTGCTAATACCTTGATTTCCGAGGCAGAAAAATGCGGCGCTGATACGATTGTTCTGGGCGCTTACAGCCATTCACGTTTCAAGGAAATGATCCTTGGCGGTGTCACGCAGGATATGCTGTCAAAATGTGCTTTGCCGCTTTGGATAATGCATTAACGCGAAGGTCATCTTAAGCGGTTGATATCGCGAAATTAAATTACCTATCTATTGGTATATTGCTGAAAAGGCGTACTTTTGTACGCCTTTTTTTTGTTGCATGCGCGAAGAAATCACGACAGGGTTACAGAAACCTTACAAAGACGAAACCCCGATAAACGAGGCGTTTCGCACCGAGGAAAAGAAACGTCTGGCAGGGGAACTCCCATGTTGTCTCTACGCGATATCATTGATTTCGCTTCCATGTCCGAGGATCTGGCACAGGAACTCAACAATCCGAATGTTGGCCTGCCCGATCTTGGCGCGGTGGTTGCCGGTCATACCGGTCTTGGCGGTGCATTGCGTGCATGCAGTGCAACACCATGTGCCGCAAATGACATTGAAAGCGACTAAGACCAAGCGGCGTTAACCCGTTCTTTGCGGGGCCGTGTGGTATTTCTTAGTTTGAAAACATATCGATCTGGTTTGTTGTCTGATCGGTTCGGGCCGGGTCAGCCGGGTCTTCGTGCCATGAAAGAACATGGTCGGGCAGCGGGCCCAGCATGTAGGCCAACTCAGCGAAGTCAATCTGTGGATCAAGCCAGTCACCCAGATGGTTGGGGCCGATCACGGCTGGCATTCTGTTGTGGATGTGGGCAATCGCGCCTGATGGCGCGCAGGTGATGATGGTGGCCTCTCGCCCGTTTTCCAGTCCGGCAAACAGAAACGGTTGATGATCGGGCAGGGTGATGCGGTTCTTGTGCTTGGTCGTGCCATCCTTGCGCCATTCGTACCATCCATTTGCCGGGATCAGGCAACGGCGGTTCAAAAGTGGCCGGAAGGTCGGTTTTTCGATCACGGTTTCGGCGCGCGCATTGATCATCGGGCTGTTCAGCCCTGCGACACTCAGCCCCCAATATCGAATGGCCGCCTTGCGATGGGGCAGGATAACCGCAATCGGATCGGTTGGCCGGCGCGTGCCTGTCAGGCTGTCAAAGGCGGTTTCTTCATCCTCGTCATCTGTGGTGGCCTCATTCAGACCGTCAGGCAGGGGCATGCGAAGGATGTCTTCCATTTCCAGACCAAGCTGAACCTGAAAGGCCCGAATATCACTGTTCAGATCAAAGCGGCTGCACATGTTTTTGCCCATGGTAAACAGATGTAAAACATAGCCTGTTTCGCATGCCTTGCCAAATGTCGACAGGGCGGCCTATATCGCATTGGTGATCGCAGAAAAATCATACGTGACAAGGGTTTTCCTTCGATGGGGAAGGCCTGCGATGCTATAAGAAAACCAGCAAAACTCTGTTTGCGCGCATATCATGTGAAGTGAGTAGACCTAATGAGCAGCAATGCCCCGAAAACAATCGTCCTGACAGGTGCCAGTCGTGGTATCGGCCATGTCACGGTCGGATATTTTGCCAAGCGTGGCTGGCGGGTGATTTGCTGTTCACGCGAAGCCCCGCCGCCCAGTTGCCCGCGCGATCCGGCCCAGGGTATTCACATCCGTGCTGATTTGTCCAAACCGGCAGAAGTCGAAGCGTTTATCAACGAGGCCAATGAGGTGCTGGGCGATGATCCTTTGCATGCGCTGGTTAATAATGCCGGTGTGTCGCCCAAGACGCCTTACAAGGAGCGGCTTGGCTGCCTGAATGGCGATATTGCCGCCTGGCGGGATGTGTTTGAGCTCAACTTCTTTACCCCGCTGACCCTCGCGCGTGGATTTGCATCCGCATTACACCGTGGCAAGGGGGCGGTTTGCAACATCACCTCGATCGCGGGACATTACGTCCATCCATTTGCCGGATCGGCCTATTCGACGTCCAAAGCCGCTCTTTCCGGCCTGACGCGTGAAATGGCGGTCGAATTCGCCGAACTTGGTGTTCGCGTCAATGCGGTCGCACCGGGCGAAATCAAGACAGACATGATTTCCCCGGAATATGAGGCCCTTGTGCCGCGCATTCCAATGAACCGTATGGGCACGCCCGAGGACGTGGCGGCCGCAGTGCATTATCTTGTGGGTGAAGACAGCAGTTATGTCACCGGCACAGAGATCTTTGTCACTGGCGGGCAGCATTTGTATTAAGCAGACACACTGGTCACAGACAGATGGTTAATTGTCAGGTTTGATGTCAAAGGCCGGATCGTAATCGACCAGACCAGCCGGGATTTCATCAACCAATGGGCGTGCCATGAAGTACTTGTCGGGGATGCCTTCAAGTTTGAGATCGGGCAGGGGCGCAAAGCCAAACCGGCTGTAATAATCGGGTTCCCCCAGTACGACACAGCCACGCGCATCGTCGGCCCGAAGATGGCGGATGCCGCTTTGGATCAGTTCGGAACCGATGCCCATGCCCTGACGGTCAGGGGTGACCGCGACCGGGCCCAGACCAAACCAGTCACAGGCTTTGCCGTTGATTTTTACCGGTGAAAAAGCAATGCAGCCGACGATTTCATCGTCCTGTTCCGCGACCAGGGAAAGGGTGAGTTGCCCGGATTTTCTGAGCGCGTCCACAATCAGATGTTCGGTCTGCTGACTGTGGGGAGCGGTTGCAAAGGCACCATCCAGCAACGCGTGAATCGCCGGAATGTCCTTTTCGGTTTCTTCACGTATCAACATTTTCCGTCCCTGCCTGTGACGTTGGGCCTACTTCCTGCAAGCCATCAGACACCACTATAACGGGAAAATGCGCAAGGGTCCAAGCTCATTCACATAATCGGGCCGCTCACGTACGTGAGTTTGAGCCCTAGGCCAAAAGGCTTTTAAGCCAGTCGCGCTTTTGCTCAAGCCGTTTGACTTCCATTTCAAGCCAGCCGGTGAAGTTTTCGGCCTCGCTTGCGTGTTCTTCACGCAGGGCCAGCACGCGTTCAAGATCAAGTTCGCAGACGTCATGCAGGATTTCGATCTGCTCGGTGCGGATGTCTTCTTCAAGCAGGTGAAGGAACCGCATCTTGAGCGCCATGATCAGACGGGCAAGCTCACCGGATGTATCGCGCAGATTGCCCTGCATCAGTTCAACGAACTTTTCATGCCCGGCATCGGTCAGACGGAGTTGCGCATCAGAAAACGTACCGCTGCCGGTATCTTCCTTGACCAGTCCTTCAAGCTTAAGCAGCTGAAGCGAACTTCCCATCATATCAAGCGATGGCCCCATGATGTGGGACATGAAATGACGCACCGAATTGGCCAGATCACCATAGCTGATCGGCTTGTCGGAAAGCGCAAGGGTGCCAAGCGCGCACAGGCGGAGACATTCTTTGGGAAGCAAGGTTCTATCCGAATACATAAGCGGTCCCTGTTTGATGACAGGTCCGACGTTAACGCGAACGGTTCTTAATTGCAAATATTTATCCACGCTGGCAAGACGCCAGCAGGACAGCCTCAATATAGAACGCTGCACGTCGAAAGCAAACGTCGCGACATTTCAGCAATCCGATACGGGCGGCCCATTTCACTAGATCAGCAAAAAGGCCGGTGCAGTTTACGCCACCGGCCTTTTGATGTTTGTGCGGGCCGGTTCCCTAGGCGACCTTGGAAATCCCCAGCTGGCCCCAGACCGAAAGCAGCGAGTCGATCAAATGATCGATCAGTTCGTCATTGTGCAGCGGGCCCGGTGTGAAGCGCAGGCGTTCGGTGCCGCGCGGCACGGTGGGGTAGTTGATCGGCTGGACATAGATGTCATGTTCGAACAGCAGGCGATCACTGGCTTCCTTGCACATGGCCGGGTCACCAACCATCAGCGGGACGATATGGCTTGGTGCATCCATCACCGGAAGGTCCGCAGCGCGCATGCGTTCGCGCAGGGTGTCGGCGCGTTCCTTCTGGGCATTGCGTTCGACACTGCTGTGCTTGAGATGGCGTACCGACGCCAGTGCACCTGCCGCGATGCTGGGCGGTTGGGAACTGGTGAAAATAAAGCCATTGCCAAAGCTGCGCACGAAATCGACGATTTCCGGTTTGGCTGCGATATAGCCACCAATCACGCCAAAGGCCTTTGCCAGCGTACCCTGAATAATGTCCACGCGATCCATGACGCCATCGCGTTCGGCAACGCCGCCGCCGCGCGGGCCATACATGCCAACGGCATGGACTTCATCAAGATAGGACATGGCGTTGTATTTTTCGCAAAGATCAAGGATCTTGCCGATCGGTGCAATGTCGCCATCCATCGAATAGACGGACTCAAACGCCACGATCTTGGCGCGCTGCGGTCCAAGATCCTTAAGGATCTCTTCGAGATGGGCAATGTCGTTATGTTTCCAGATGCGGCGCTCTGCCTTGGAATGGCGCATGCCTTCGATCATGGAATTGTGGTTTTCAGAGTCGGAAATGATCACGCAATCGGGGAGTTTTGACCCCAAGGTCGACAGCGTCGTCCAGTTCGCGACATAACCCGATGTCATCAGAAGCGCAGATTCCTTGCCATGCAGGTCGGCGAGTTCACGCTCAAGCGCGACATGCAGATGGTTGGAACCGGAAATGTTACGCGTACCGCCGGCACCGCCACCCTGACCGGTGATGGCGTTTTGCATGGCATCAAGCACCTTGGGGTGCTGGCCCATGCCAAGATAATCGTTGGAGCACCACACGGTGATTTCACGCGGGGCTTCGCCATTATCGGGATGATAAAGCGCCTTGGGGAACTTTCCGACAATACGTTCGAGATTGGCGAATACACGATACCGGCCCTCGGCTTTGAGGCCAGCCAATGCATCTTTAAAGAAGGTGTTGTAATTCATACGTTTTTCTTTCGCCTGTCTCTTTGCAGTGTCACGCTGTTTCTATGCGGTCGTGGCAGCACAAAGCTCTGGTCTCGTCCAGCTCAGCGAACTGATTCTGGACATATCCTCCGGTCTGACCGGGTCCTTATGGTTCCCTTATCAACCACGATGGTCGATATGGCATTGACCCTTGTCAAAAATTAAAGCGATTCCAGTCTTCTTTGGAACCATCAGATCAGAGAAGGCGATCCATCTCTCAATTGTCGATCTCTTTTCGGAGCATGCTCCGTTTTGCGGTTACCCCCAATTTGGCGCTATTGTTTTCATTTGGCAAGGATTCGAATAGCTTTTGGGGGGGCATTTAATTCGATTTATGTCATCGGAAAAATCGATTGTTTTGCGTAATTAACCCGTAGCGTGGCTATTTAAGGTGTTTTTGTCGGTCTTTGGTGCGCCCAATAACGCCTGGCCGAGGTTTCCGTAAACGCAGAAAACCTCTGTTTGACAAAGAAAAAACCGGTCGGAAATTCCGACCGGTTTGGCAAGACGGGATGGTCGTGATTTTAGTGCGACATGATGACCGGTACGGTCATGTGACGCAGAAGGTGCTGTGTTACGCCACCAAGCATAAGTTCGCGCAGGCGCGGACGGCCATATGCGCCGCACACAATCAGATCAATGCTTTCGTCTGCCGCGCGTGACAGCAGAAGGTCACCGACGCTGATGCCCGATGCATTCATGGTTTCTTTTTTCGCATTCACGCCATGGCATTTCAGGCGTTCGCCAATATCAACACCCGGTACCGGCATGGTGTCGCGGGCACCCTTGTTCGGGTCGGCGCACAGAACCAGTGTGGATTTCGATGCTTCGAGGAACGGCATGCTGTCATTCATGGCGCGGACAGCCTCACGATAAGGTTTCCACGCCACCATGACGCGTTCGCCGATGGTGTCGAATTTGCCAACATAGGGCACCACCATAACCGGTGCGCCAGACGTCAAAATGACCTTGTCCGGCATTTCCGAAACAGAACACGGGTCAGAGCTTTCCGGATTGCGTTGGCCCAAAACGGTCAGATCATGATGACGGGCATACATGGCCGCGGTATCGGCAATTTCCGACGCCGGGCAGGAGGTTTCCTGCCAGCTGAATGCGACACCGGCAGCTTCGCAGGCAGCTTCGAATTCTGCACGCGCGGTTTTTGCCGTTTCGGCCATGGCACTGCGCTGCTGATTGATGATTTCCTCGGTGATCTGCACTTCCATGAAACGCGGGATTTCAGGATAGGGCAGAAGGAAAAGACCGGTGAGGTGCGCGTCCTGCGCCTTGGCAACTTTCAGCGCGACAGACAGGCGTTCCTTGCAGGCAGCAGCGGTGTCTATGTGGACAAGAATATCCCGATACATGATCCGATCTCCATTCGGTGGGGGCGCGGCGCAAACCCGAAATCTGCATCGTCGTTTCGCGCCTTAACGTCATGGCCAACATATTCGGGTTGTCGGATCGTTTCTTTGCTCTATCTCAAATTAAATCATTCCAAGTTGTACTTGGGCTTTTTTTATCCTGTTTGGTCAGCCGTCTGCGCCGGGTTCGGTCATTGGAATGGTTTTTTCCATCGTTGGCATCTCGCCCCCGGCCGGATCATCCATTTTCGGGAGGGCGGCTGGTGCCGGCGTCATCGTCGCCCCGCCATCCATCGCTGGCATGGCTGGATCATCGGTCGGAATATTGGCAGGCATTTGCATTGCGTCGCCCGACATCATCGAAAGGGTCTTGTGCAATTGCTGGGACAACGCGCTCCAATTGGTTTGAAGCGTTGTGCAGGCGGCAGCATCGCCGGACTGGCAGCGTTGTGCCATGCGATCAAGAATGCCAAGCGCAATGCGGGCTTCGTCGATCTGTTTTTGTCGGATGCCATCCTGCACCTTGCGGCCGGGGTCTTCCATCATGACCAGATTGTCGTTTTCCGGCGTGGTCGAACGCATGGTGCCTGATGGTGCCGAGGATGCATTTTGTGATGGCGCCCCCCACGGTGTGACAATTGTGTCAGAACTGTTGGCGTGGGTGACCGGTTCTTCGACCGGGGCCATACAGCCAGACAGGGCAAGGCCCAGTGCAATTGCAGGCAGGCATTTGGCAGTCTTGCGCATCGACATGCATTGTTCCTCCGACCGGTGGCGGGTACACCTTGGTCATGTCAGTTTGGGGTCCCGAACTTGCTCATAGTCGTTGCTATGGCCTTGCTTTTATTTGCGAACATATTGAACCCAGTCGCAAAGTCTGTCCAGCCCGGGCAAACCGATGAATACGCCGCATCGGGAAGTGCAGGGCCAGGTTCCTCGGTTTGGGGCAGTTGATCATAGAAGCCTTGGGTCCTCTTTAAGCGATTTGCTGATCCATCGCATGGTTTCGCGGATACGCGAGATGTTTCGAAGATCAGGATGCGTCAGCACCCAAAGCTTGTTTGCCGCGACCTCTGGCATTGGTGCCAGCAAGCGAAGGCCGGGCAGGGCGAGATCGGATGGCAAGCACACCAAGCCATAACCCGCACAGGCCAACTGTGCCATCGCAATCAGATCATCGGTTTGTTGCCGGTACGGATGGCGGCGTTTTGCATCAAGCCATTTATAGGGCGCATAGCTTGCCAGTGTCCCGGATGCGCCAACGAAGGGCGCGTTAAGCAGATCATCAAGGTCTGCCGGTGCGTATTTGTCGGCGGCACCATAGATGCCCCATTGCAGTGTGCGCACTTCCTTGCCAACAAGATGTTCTGGCGGGCTTGCCGCCACACGTACAGCAATGTCGGCGTATCGTTGCGTCATGTTGAATTCGTGATTGCTGGCAAGAAGTTCTATCTGGATATCGGGCCAGCGTTCCTGAAACCGGGCGAGGTGGTCTGGCAAAAAGAAATACGAAAAACTGGTTGGCGCGGTGATGCGCACCAGACCGGCAGGAAGCGCGTCAGCCCCGGACAGGTTTGTACTGATGATTTCAAAGTTGTTCATGATTTGCCGGGCAGGGGCGAGCATCTCGATCCCGGCATCTGTCAGGCTGTATTGGCCGCGTATCCTGTCAAACAGTCTGGCGCCGGTTTGATTTTCAAGCGCATGGACATGGCGAAATATGGTGGTTGTGCTGACCCGGATTTTCTGGGCTGCGAGTTCAAGCGACCCTGTCTCGGCAATGGCCAGAAACGACTTGATATAGTTCCAGTCCAATCCATCCTCCGATTTCAAATTTGCAATTTTATACTACAAAATTGCCTGTTCATTGCAAAATTGAAATTCCGTACGCTACGCGACATACGAAGTTCAACACATTAGACAAGGAATGAAATCATGATTGGATACACGTCGCTTGGCACCAATGATCTGGCACGTTCGGCTGCCTTCTATGACGGCTTGCTTGCCGAGCTTGATGCGCAGCGCATTTTCGAGGAAACGGACTTTATTGTCTGGAGTGCCGGGCCAAACGTTCCCGCATTTTCGGTTCATGTCCCATTTGATGGAAATACTGCGACTGTTGGAAACGGAACGATGATCGCACTTGCGGCCGGGTCACGTGACCAGGTCGATGCGCTGTATCAAAAGGCAATTGCGCTTGGCGCAACGTCAGAAGGCGAACCGGGGCAGCGCCACGAAAACGGTTTCTATGCCGCTTATTTCCGTGATCCGGACGGCAACAAACTTAACATCCATCACATGGGATAGGGCGATGCCTGTTCTGGTTCACAGCAATTCTGCGCAACGCAAGGGAAGTTTGCCGTCCTATCATCTGATCGGGCACAGGCTTTGTCCCTATGTTCAGCGGGTCGCGATGGTATTTTCCCAGAATACAATTGCCCATAAGCGGACCGATATCGAGCTTGATACAAAGCCGGACTGGTTTCTTGAAATAAGCCCGACCGGAAATGTGCCGTTGCTGGTTATTGATGGCGACAAATCCCTGTTTGAGTCAGCAGCGATCTGTCAGTACCTGCAGGATATGTACTGGACAAAACTGTTTCCGGTCGATGCCTATGATCGGGCCTTTCAGCAAGGCGTGATCGCGATCGGGGACAAGATATTGTCGCTGACCGCGAATGTGATCTATCGCGATCTTTCTGTGAACATGGTGGATGCGACGCTGCATCAAATTCACACCCAGATGTCGATCATATCGGTTTTGATGACGCCAGATTCCGTTGCGAAGGATCAAGACCTTTCGATGCTTGATATGGTTTTTGCAACGGTGTTTCGGCCATTCGCCCTGATATCAGCTGGTTTGAACCGGGATTTGTTTGCCGGATTTCCGACGTTGCGTCGTTGGTCAAACCAGCTTGCCGCGCACCAGACCGTCCGAACGGCGGTGCCCGCAACCTATTATCAGGAAATGCACGCATTCATCGCCTGCAAGGAAGGATATTTGGCAAAACGGTTGCGCGCGATACCGCATCAGGACCTGACGTTTGGGGTGAATAAGCCTGTCATGTAACGCATTGGACCTGTTGTTGCCGTTACGCGATGTAACGCAAAACAGGCAATAAAAAAACGCCCGCCGAATTTATCGTGCGGGCGTTTTGTATTTTGGGCTTGGTTGCAGCTTAGTCGTGCTTGCCGCCATTGGCCTTGGACCAGCCGATTGGATCGTTCAGGAAGGAACGCACGCCTTCGATGGCATCCTTGCTGAAATATTCGCCTTCTTCGGCAACGGCGAGGACATCGGCCCAGGTCGCAAGGTAATGCATTTCGATGTCGTCCTTGCGCAGTTCGTCAAGCGCACCTTCGAAGATGTCATAGAAGAAGACGACAAAGGCGTGTTTGCATTCCGCACCGGCTTCGCGGATGGCATTGACGAAATTGACCTTCGATGCGCCGTCGGTGGCAAGGTCTTCGACCAGAAGAACGCGCTGGCCTTCGTGGATGTCACCTTCGATGCGGGCCTTGCGACCAAAGCCCTTGGGCTTTTTGCGGACATACTGCATCGGCAGGTCAAGGGCATCTGCAAGCCATGCGGAATAGGGGATGCCAGCCGTTTCACCACCGGCAACTGCGTCAAAGGCCTCGTAGCCAGCCGCATCAGAAACCTGGCGGGCGGCAAGTTCAATGACCTTGCGGCGTGCACGCGGGAAGGAAATCAGTTTGCGGCAATCGATATAAACCGGGCTGGCCCAGCCAGATGTCAGGATATAGGCCTCTTCCGGGCGGAAATTCACAGCCCCGATATCAAGCAAAATCTTGGCGACAGTCTTGGCAGCATAAGTGCAATGCGCAGTCGGTTTTTCAGTGGTCATGGCAGCAATACCCTTTTCGGATCGAATATTTGCGCACCTCTTAACGCTTTTGGTCCAAAAGCGCAAAGAAAAGCCGCTGACCAGTTGGTCAGGAATTCGCAGCAACCGGGTCTTTGTGAACAGCGCTGGCAATCCAAACCGAAAATGCTGTTTAATCAGTCCAAGGTTTTCTGTCAGGACAGAGTGTTATGAGCCAGCAAAGACGTCGTCGTTTGATTATGGCCCGCCGCAAGGGCATTGGCCTTGTGCTGGTGATGGCTATCTCGATGATCGCGGGCATGACCGATGCCATCGGACTTCTGATGGCGGGGGATTTTGTTTCCTTCATGTCGGGCAATACAACCCGTGCCGCCCTTGCCATCGGGTATGGGGACTGGTCAACGGCCACCATTCTGATCAGTGCTGTTGGGTTCTTTATTATTGGTAATGCGCTTGGTGTTGTGGTTGCGGGCTGGTTTCGCAAGCGTCTGGCGGGTTTGCTGGGTGTGGTCGCCATTTTGTTGTGTCTGGCCGCCATCCTGCCGATTGAGATGCGCGGGTCGCCGGCCTTCTTTCTGGTGGTTTTGTGCATGGGCATGATCAATGCCACGGTCGAACATATTGAAGGATTGCCGATTGGGCTGACCTATGTGACCGGTGCGCTGTCGCGGTTTGGACGCGGCATTGGCCGTTGGTTGACCGGGGATCGTCGCCATGACTGGATCATTCAGATTGTGCCGTGGATCGGGATGGTAGTCGGGGCCGTGATTGGGGGCCTTTTGACTTTTGAAATCGGTCAGCAGGCACTGTGGGTTGTTGCAGGTGCCACGGTGGCGGTTGCACTCTTTGCCTTTCGGGTGCCAAACCGATTGCAGACCCGCTTTCGCGCACCATCAGGTAGTCCGGCCCCCCGTGCTGTCAAGGGCAAATAAGACAAGCCATTGGCAAAACCGTCTTTTGGGTTTATTCGGTATAGTTATACCGATTTAAGCTGTGTCCAAACAGCACGCCCCAAAAGCCCAATATGCCCCAGAGGAAATGCCATGACTGAGCAGACCGGACTGAATGTCACCATTGATGATCGCGTTGCCACCATCGCCATCTGTCAGCCGGAACGTAAAAACGCGCTGACCAAACCGATGTGGGGGGAGCTAGCCAAGATTGTTCAGAACCTGTCGGATGATCTTGAGCTTCGCTGTGTGATCATTCGTGGTGGCGAAGGGGCCGGTTTTGGCGCCGGGGCCGACATTCATGAATTTGTCCGTGAACGGTCCGGGTTCGAGAAAGCACGTGATTACGGTCTGCTGCATGCAGAGGCGCTTCAAACCATTCAGAACTGCGTCCATCCGGTAATTGCCGCGATTGACGGCCCGTGCATGGGGGCGTCATTTGTGTTGGCCGCGTCCTGTGATCTGCGCATTGCTGCCGATGACGCGAAGTTCGCCGTGCCGCCGATGAAGCTGGGCGCCACGCTGGGCTATCCGGAACTGGAAATCATGCTTGATCTGCTCGGTGAGGCCGCACTTTTCGAGATCCTGCTGGAAGGTCAGGTCTTTGACGTCGCCCGCGCACGCGAGATCGGCTTTATCGCCCGTCATGTCGCGCTTGAAACATTTGACGAAGAAGTCGCCAAGACCGGAAAACGCATTGCCGGTGGGGCGCCATTGACGCAACGCGCGCACAAACACATGCTAAATCGTTTGCGTCAGGGCGGGGCGATTGATGCCCGTGAATTTGATGAAGGCTACCGCGCCTTTGAAAGTGCCGATTTCAAGGAAGGCTACACCGCGTTCCTGGAAAAGCGCAAAGCGGTCTTCACCGGCAAGTAGGCGCCCCGATTGCGGATCATCTGGCTTTACAACGTTTTGAGTCGCATGTTGCGGCGTGGGAGTGCAGACATAACTGCAGCCCCCGCCAGCAACGTAATCCCCGCCAAGCTCATGATATTGGGCAGGTCATCAAAGAACATGATGCTCCAGACGACAGCGAAAACCAGATAGGCGTTGTCAAACAGACCGACAGTGATCGAGGTCGATGTCTTATAGGCCTGCGCAACGGCGATGGCGATATAGGTCATGAAGGCGGCCAGAAGGCAGATAATGCTGAAATCCATCAGGGACAGCGTTCGCCAGCCATCCATCAGGAATGACGGTGTGGTGGCCTCTGTCATCGGGGTGATCCATTCAAGCCCCATCAGCGCGATGCCGCCACCAACAGCCAGACACAGATTAAGGTTGATGGCCATGCCAAGCGATGTCTCGTTGCGGCAATGGGCCCGGGTCAAGACCGCCGCCATCGCGTAACACGCGGCCGCGCCGAAGGGCAGTAGCAAGTTTGGTGAAAGGTTTTCGGGACTTGGTTGAACGGCCATCACAACTCCGATCAAGCCTGCGCCCAAGGCGGCCTGGTCGGGAAGATCAATCGGTGTGCCGAGTATCAGACGGGCAAATACCGCCATGAAGAGTGGGGCAGTGTAAAGTGCGGCGGCCGCGACAGCAAATGACATGTCGGGCAGGCCGCAATAATAAAGCAGCCACATTGCACAGAGCAGCAGGCTTCGCACGATGACCCAGCGCGTTGGCCGAAGAAGCGATTTGGTGCCGCGTTTTTTGAAGCGCCAGATCACAAGCAAGAAGACACAGGCCAGTGCTGAGCGCAGAAAAATCAGTTGGGCAATGCTGAACCGGTCATTGTGCAGTTTGACCAGCGCGTCAGACAGGGAAAGCAGGCACACTGCAGACGTAATCAGGATAACCCCAAGGAATGTAGTGTTGCGTGAGATAATGTTTTCCATGAATTTACCCATCTTTGAGTGCATGGGGTTGTATCTATCGCCAATTGCCATCAGTCTGAAACGACTTCTGATCTATTTTGCATGAGTTTTGGTTATGGAAAAATGGCAGCGAAACTTGCCGCCCCTGACATCGCTTTTGCCGTTTGAGGCCGCCGCACGGCATGAAAGCTTTACACTGGCTGCTGAGGAGCTTGGCCTGACCCAGGCCGCGATCAGCAAGCAGATCCGAATTCTGGAAAAGGATTTGGGGACCGTGTTGTTTGAGCGCCGCAACAGGGCTGTCTTCCTGACCGAGGAGGGGCGTCGGTTCGGGCGTATTGTCGGGTTGGCACTGGGCGATATTTCCCAGGAAGCGACCTTTATGCGCAAGTCCGGGTCATCTGGCGAGATCGTTTTGTTCTGCCAGCTGTGCGAGGCGTTTTATTGGCTGATGCCTCGCCTGTCGGATTTTCATCATCAACATCCCGAGATCGAACTTCGGGTCAAAAGTTCGGTCAAACCGATTGTCGATGCCGATCAACCCTTTGATGTCGCCCTGCAAACCACCGGGCGCAGGCATGGTTCCTATCCGTTGGCCTTTACGGCGTCCGATGCGGTGTTTCCGGTCTGTAGTCCGAACTATCTCGGGTCAGACCAGGCGCCATTGGCACTCGAAGATCTGCCCGGTCATGTTTTGTTATCGCATCGGGTGGTGCCGCAGGATTGGCTTGATTGGGACGGGTGGCTTGATGAGGTCGGTGCGACCGATATTGCCCATCTCAAAACCAAGGACTTTGATAGTTATCCATTGGTGTTGCAGGCTGCTGTTTCAGGCCAGGGCATTGCCCTTGGCTGGCAGAGAACTGTCGAGCAAATGCTTGATCAAGGCATATTGATACGGCCCTGCGCGGAACAGGTTTTTCATCCGGCCGGAATATCGGTGTTCAGAGGGTTGCGTGGTCAGGTTTCTGACCCGGCGACCGAGGCACTTGTTGCCTGGCTGCGTGCGGAGTTGTGCGCGTGATCAGGCCGCCGCCTTACCAAGAGATATCCGGAGTCAACGGCACGTCTGTGATGCCGTAATCGATGCCCATCTTGTGCAGTTCGCTGGTAATCTGGGACCGGTGATGGGTTTGGTGATTGAAAAACTGAATGAGAAACAGCGGGCGGGGCAGGTTGCGTGTAATTCCGTCGACACCGGTGAATTCGCGATATCCATCCTGCCAGTCACGATCGTCGGAGGCGACAAAAGCCTCGATCTCGGCATCTAGGTTGCGGCGGATTTGCCGCAACTCATCAAAATCGTCGGCGACTTGGGTGTGTGCGTCATAGACCGGGGCGTTTCCGGTTTTCATGATGCTGAGAATACGACGGTCTATATGCGCCAGATGATTAAGGGTGGCATTGATCGACTTAAAGAACATGCCGCGATCACGATGGCGTTCTTCGTCACCAATCTGATCGCACAGATCATAAAGCACGTTGTTCTGCCATGTGTTGTATTTGGCCATTGCGCAGCCATAGTCGTCAAATGTCATTCGGGCCATTGAAGATATCCTGAAATGAGTGGTGGCGGGGTCGGTTTGATCAGCGACTTGATCAGGCGGGGGATTCTGTCTGTTTTGCGTCGGCCATAAAATGAACCATCAGATTGGCAAAAATCGCAAAGCCCAGCATCGAAACCGTCAGTGGCAACAATGTGTTGTCATGAAAATGACCGATGACGATGCCCGCAACCGCGCCGGTGGCGAACTGGATCGTTCCCAAAAGGGCGGTCGCCGTACCGCCGATATACGGGAAATACTGCATGAAGGATGCCGTGGCATTCGGGGCCGTCAGACCGATCAGTCCGACCGAGAACATGATGAACGGCACCACTGTCCACAAGCTTGGCTCGAAGACATTTGTGGCAATGAACAAGCCGATGGTGGCGACAAGTTGAATGCCGGTACCGATTTTTAGAATCTGATGGCATTCGCGGCGTTTGAGCAACGGGTTGTTGAGCCGGTTACAGATGATAATCACTGCAACATTGGCCCCGAACAGATAGGGGAAATATGCCTGCGGCACGCCAAAGAAATCGATATACATGAACGGGCTGTCGGTGACGAAACTGAACATCACTGCACTGGCCCCGGCATGGGTCAGCATAAAGCCAACCGCCTTGCGTGTGCGAAGGACTTCAAGATAAGTCCACCAGACCCGGCGCACCGGGCCGGGGTGGCGTCGGCGCATCAAGCTTGTTTCGGGCAGTTTCAGGTAAACGATGGCAAGCATCACAGTGCCATAGACAATCAGCAGCACGAAGATCGATTGCCAGGTCGACCAGACCAGCAGTACCGAGCCGATGGTTGGTGCGACAAGAGGTGCAATCATCATGATCACCGCAATCAGCGCAAACATGCGCGCAGCTTCCTTGCCATCAAACAGATCACGAACCGATGCACCGACAATAACAATTGAAAACCCGCCGCCAATCGCCTGGAAAAAGCGCATGACATTAAGCGAAAAGGCGCTGTCGACTGTCGTGATGATCGCGCTGGTGAGGATATAGATCACCAAACCCACCAATGCGATGGGCCGCCGACCAACCCGGTCAGACAGAGGTCCGCCGATCAATTGTCCCAGAGCAAATCCGATCAAGAAAGTACTGACAGAGACCTCAACTGCGTGGGTGGCCTCGCCAAAGTCGCGTGCCATTGCCGGGATCGCCGGCAGGTAGGTATCAATGGCAAATGGTGCCGTCGCAACCAGTGCGGCAAGCAGGATGGCAAGCTTTTTCGGGTCAAGCGTTGCGCCGGGCAGGGGCGTGGACATGCGCAATCAATTCCGTTCTGTGTTTGGCGGCGGGTCAGGGAGCCCGACCAGAGGGTACGCGTTGCGCGGAGTATGCAGGCACGCACAGGTAAGCGCAGGTAAGCAAAGTACCCAAGGCGCAGCAATGTGGGGCTTCGGGTGTAGTAATCCCGAGCCCTGTATTATCCATAAAATTCAGTCTTCTGCCAGCGGTTGCTTGGATCGCGACTTAGCTTATTGGCAGATCGGGCGTGTAGGGCACATCGGTGTTGCCGTAATCAAGGCCCATCTTGTGCAGTTCGCTTGTGATTTGTGAGCGATGGTGGGTCTGATGGTTGAACAACTGCACCAGAAACAGCTGGCGCGGCAGTTTGCGCGTCACGCCATCGGGAAAGGGCAGTTCGCGGATTTCATCCTGCCAACTGTGATCCGTGCCTTCGACAAATTCGGTGATTTCAGCATCGACTTCGTTACGCATGGCTTTCAGGGTTTCGAAGTCATCCGCGACGATCGAGGTCGGCTGAAACGGGCCTGCTTCGCCGGTGCGCAAAATGGTCAGGATGCGCAGGTCGACATACAGAATATGGTTTAGCGTGTTGTGGATCGAACCAAAAAACATGCCGCGATCCTTGCGCCGTTCGACATCGCCAATCTGCTCGCACAAATCAAACAGCACGCCATTCTGCCAGCTGTTATAGGTCGCCATGCAGCGGCCATAGTCGTTGAAATTCATCTTGGACATTTTAGAACCACTCCTTTTCAGGGCGCGCACCTTGTTGTGCGTTCTTTGGGGTTGTCAAACATTCACCTGATACTACCGCATGTCAGAAGACGTGACACTGAAATACATCAAGGGCGGCATCCTGTTGAATGCCGCCCTTGGTCTTTGATGGATGTTTTTGGCGATGGCCCGTTAGTGGGTCATGATCCGTTCCGGTCCCATCAGGGTGGTCGGAAGCCAGGTCGAAATCGCCGGGATATAGGTGACCAGCACCAGGAAGACCAGCAGGATCAAAAGCCACGGGAAGGCGGCCTTTACAACCTTGAGCAACGGCATGCCGGTGATCCCGGATGTGACAAACAGGTTCAACCCGACCGGCGGCGTGATCATGCCGATTTCCATATTGACCACCATGATGATGCCCAGATGGATCGGATCAATGCCAAGCTGCATGGCAATCGGAAACAGGATCGGCGCCATGATCAGAAGGATCGCGCTTGGCTCCATGAAGTTGCCGGCAATCAGCAGGACGATGTTTACAACAATCAGGAAGCCCCATGCCGGTAAACCCCATCCGATGATGGTTTCAGCAATGGTGTGCGGGATACGTTCGGATGTCAGAACATGGGCGAACAGCATCGCATTGGCGATGATGAACATCAGCATGATCGTGACCTTGCCTGCCTCCAGAAGGACGTGGCGGATTTCCTTGTCAAACGGCAGCAGGGCAAGGGCCTTGCCCATTTGTGGCACGTTATGCGCGATCAGGCTGCCGACGGACTTGTTGCCGCTTTCCGGCACCCAGGGCAGTTCCTTGATCGGGCCCATGTCACGGTAAAACAGCACCGCGACAAACATGGCATAGAATGCAGCAACGGCTGCGGCTTCGGTCGGGGTGAAGACGCCGCCATAGATACCGCCCATGATCAGGATCACCAGCAACAGGCCACCCGATGCGGAAAACAGCGCGCTTCCCCATTCGCCAAGTGTTGGGCGCGGCTGGCTTGGCAGTTTCTTGATGCGTGCGACGATATAGATCGCGGTCATCAGCATCAGACCGACCATGATGCCCGGAAAAACACCGGCCAGGAACATACGACCCACCGACACCTCGGTCGCGGCGGCATAGACCACCATGACAATGGATGGCGGGATCAGGATGCCAAGCGTACCAGCGTTACAGATAACACCAGCAGCAAAGCTTTGCGGGTAGCCTGCGCGCACCATACCGGCAATCACGATGGAGCCGATGGCAACAACCGTTGCCGGGCTTGAGCCCGAAACCGCGGCAAACAGCATGCAGGCAAGAACCGATGCCATGGCAAGGCCACCCGGGAACCAGCCGACCGTATCAATGGCAAAGCGGATCAGGCGGCGCGCAACGCCCCCGGTTGAAAGAAAGGCCGATGCCAGAATGAAGTAGGGAATGGCAAGCAGGGTATAGTGTTCCATGCCGCCAAAAAGTTTCTCTGCGAGTGTGGCCAGGCTGTCATCGCCAAACAGAAGAATGGTCGAAAGCGATGCGACGCCAAGCGATATGGCAATTGGTGCGCCAAAGGCCATCAAGCCAAACAGCAGGATAAACAGGAATGCAATCGTCATTTATATGTCCCCCTGTCCGGCTTACGATTTTGGCGTCGAAGCGGGCGCGGATTTGTTGTCATCCGCATTGGCTGCGCCACCAGCGCTACCCGCATGGGCAAGCTGGTCAATCGCTTCGCGTGCTTCGTCTGCCAGATTGAAGCCGACCTGTTTTCCGGTAATGATGCGCCATCCGACCTGCGCCAGGCGGAATGCAAGCAATCCTGCGCCAACCGGCATGATCAGATAGACGATCCACAGCATGACAGGGCTGTCTTCGGCTTCCATTTCAAGCATGTGGTTGAAGCTGACAAGCTCCCACCCGCCAATGATCAACCAGCTTGAATACAGGATGCCGGCGGCCACCACGATCAGGCCGATGACGCGTTGAACGCTGTTGGGGAACAGGCGCACAAGGGCATCGACACCGATGTGCGAGCCAACCTTTACCCCATAGGACATGCCAAACAGGATCAGCCAGGCAAACAGGAATTCGGTGATTTCCAGAGCCCAGGTCAGGCCGGAATTGAAAACATAACGCATGATGACGTTTACAAAGGTAAGCGACGTCATGGCGGCGAGCAGGAGGGCAATAATGCCCTCCTCCAGCCGGTTAACGACCGTTGAGATCATCGTAAACGGTCCTTTTCCGATAATGTTGGATTGGAAAAATTACGTGATCAGTTACACGCGGCAGCGGCGTCAATGACGTCCTGACCGATATCGTCTGCGAATTCATCCCAGACCGGTTTGACGGCTTCGCGCCATGCGGCGAATTCGGCATCGGTCAGCTGCAGAATTTCGGTTTCACCGGAATCAATCACGGCCTGACGCTGTTCAGCGGTCAGGTCAGCCGACAGGTTGTTGGCATATTCGGATGCTTCGTTCATCGCCTGTGCCAGACCTTCGCGGATTTCCGGATCCAGACCATCCCACCACTTGGTCGAGGTCACGACCATATAGTCGAGCAGGCCATGGTTGGACTCGCTGATATAGTCCTGAACTTCGAAGAACTTCTTGGAATAGATGTTCGACCAGGTGTTTTCCTGACCATCAACAACGCCGGTCTGAAGGGCAGAATAGGTTTCCGAGAACGCCATTTTCTGCGGGACGGCATCGACAGCTTCGAACTGGGCTGCAATCACGTCAGACGACTGAATACGGAATTTCTGGCCTTCGGCATCGGCCGGGGTGCGCAGCGGCTTGTTGGCCGAAAGCTGCTTCAGGCCATTATGCCAGTACCCGACACCGGTCAGGCCTTTTGACGACATGGCACCCAGAAGTTCCTGACCTTTTTCACCATTCTGGAAGCAGGAAACGGCATCCATATCCTTGAACAGGAACGGAAGATCATACACCTGCAGCTTTTTGGTCCATTTGCCGAATTTCGCCAGCGACGGTGCGCCGAACTGAACATCGCCACGCAGGATCGCAGCAAGAACCTTGCTGTCATCAAACAGCTGCGAGTTCGGGTAAATCTCGATCTTGACCTTGTCGCCCAGAATTTCTTCGGCGCGTTTTTTGAAGTAGTCGGCACCCTGGCCCTTCGGGGTGTTCGGTGCAACGACGTGCGCGAACTTGATGACTTCCTGCGCGGAAGCGGCAAGGTTGGACCCCAGAAGTGCTGCGGCAGCAACGCCAGCAGCAAGAATGCTTTTGCTGATAGGACGCATCAATACGTCTCCCTTGATTGACTAAGTCTGTTTTCCCGTTAGCGCGCCATTTTTGGCGTCGTTCTAAAACGCCGTTTGGCGCTGTGCCGTAATCAGCAAGCAGCGGGCCAGTTCAAGGAAGGTGGATATTATGTATTTATATCAAAGTGATAGCATGAAATTTACATTGCTGCGGCGCAGCAAACTCCGGGTATTGTGTTTGTGATTTCACGCATGTTTATCGCCAAAATGTGCGGTAGTTCACACACCAGATTGCCCGCCTGTCCATAGGCACTTTGGCCAGAGCAA